>NZ_JBFIII010000171.1 GCF_041601295.1 Immundisolibacter sp. | reverse complement strand
GATCCGCCAGCATCCACTCCACCACCCGCCGGTAGTGCCGCGCAAACCGCTCCACCGTCGCTCGCTCAAACAGGTCCGTGCTGTACTCCAACGTGCCCAGCAAACTGCCGTCCGACAGCGGCGCGGCCATCAGCGTGATGTCATATTTTGCTGTCTGGCCAACGACCTCGAACGGAAGTACCTCAAGGCCCAGTCCCGCGAAAGCCTGTGGATCGCCCACTCCGCCCTGCATCTGAGCCGTGTCCTGCAGGGCGAATCCCACCTGTGCCAGCGGACCGTAGCTGGTACTGCGCTCAACACCCAAGCTGTCTACCAGAATATCCACCGGTACATCCTGGTGCGCGTAGGCCGCAAGTGTCGTCTCTCGTGTCCGGCTCAACAATTCAGTAACCGTCGGATTCCCCGACAGATCCGCGCGCATCACCAAGGCATTGACGAAAAAACCTATCAACGCCTCCAGTTCGGTACGCGTTCGTCCCGCAATGGGAATACCCACGGTCAAATCGCTCTGACCCGAATAACGCTGTAACAGCAACTGATAGGCCGCGAGCAACGCCATGAATACTGTTATGCCCTGCTGCCCGCAAAACTCCCCAAGTTGAGCGCCCAAACTGGCCGGCAGTTGAAACGTGATGGACGAGCCCTTGAACGTCTGCAGCGCGGGACGTGGTCGATCAGTCGGCAACTGAATCAGCGGCGGCGCCCCGGCGAGCTGCTGTCGCCAATATGAAACCTGTTCCTCCAGGCGCGCGCCGCGCAGATGATCATGCTGCCAGGCAGCAAAATCAGCGTATTGAATGGCCAGTGGCGGAAGCGGCGAAGGTTGCTCGGCCACGAAGGCCGCGTACAAAATAATGAGTTCCTGGATCAAAACACCCACCGACCAGCCGTCGGCGACAATGTGGTGCATGGTGACCAGCAAAACATGATCCTCGTCACCCAACTCGAGCAGCCGCACCCTCAGCATCGGCCCCTGCCCCAAATCAAAGGGTGTAGCCGACTCCCGTACAGCAATTTCCGTCGCGCGAGCCTGGCGCAGCTCCGCGTCAATCACCCGAAGTGATTCCTCCGCATAAGCCCAATGACACTCGTCGTTAAAGCACAGGACCGGGGTACCGGCGTGGTCCTTGTACAAACTGCGCAGAATCTCGTGGCGACCGACAATCTGTTCAAAAACACGCCGCAAAACCTCCTTGTGCAGCGGCCCACGAATACGCAAAGCGCCGGGAATGTTATAAGCACCGCTATGCGGGTCGAGTTGCTGTAAAAACCAAAGTCGTTGCTGACCAAGCGATAAGACACCTCCCTTATCGCGCGGAACTGGACGAATCGCATCGGCAGAATAGCCACGAGCGCCCGAAAGAAACTCGATGATCTGTGTCTTCAGGTCGCGCATCTGGCCGAGCACGGCAGGTGTCAATGCGCCATCCGGGGCGCTGTAGCGCAGATTACCGCCGTCGACCCACAGCCGTATGTCCTGCCGCGCCAGCGAGGAAATGAATTCCGATACCTTCATGACACAACCTGACCGCCCGCGTTGCTGGTCGAAGCCGTCTCGAGTTTTATCAACCGTGGCGTCGGGCCAAGGGAGGCAGACTGGTAAGAACGATAAACAATTTTCCGGTTCTTCTCACCACTGAAATATCGACGCATCAATCCGAGAGGTGGTTTCTGTTTCTTCCTTTTCTCATAACGTAAAAATTTCCGCCGGTCGAGGTCACGGCGCTCGAATGCCAGG
>NZ_JBFIII010000170.1 GCF_041601295.1 Immundisolibacter sp. | reverse complement strand
TGGCCGCGCCATCGGCGGACTGCTCCAGACGCCGGCTGTGGTCGCGCGCCGGCCCGTACAGGCGCTCGGCGTATTCGGACACCATGCGCTCGGAGTTGAAGCGGGGCAGGATGGTCATCATCGACGCCTTGGCCATGGCCACCCAACCCGGCGAATGAGTGTGGCCGCCGCGCTCGAAATACAGCGGAATCACCTCCCGCTCCAGCAGGTCGTACAGGTCGCTCGCTTCCTGACGGTCGCGATCGGCGGGGTCGAAATCGGAACCATGCGGCTCGATCGCCCAGCCGTTACTGCCGTCGTAGCCCTCGGCCCACCAGCCATCCAGGACACTCAGATTGATGACGCCGTTGATGGCCGCCTTCATGCCTGAGGTGCCGCTCGCTTCCAGCGGGTAGACCGGGTTGTTCAGCCACACGTCGACGCCCGACACCAAGCCGCGCGCCAGCGCCACGTCGTAGTTCTCCACTATCAGGATGCGGCCGATGAACTCCGGGCGCATGGACCACTCGTGGATCTGCCGGATCAGTTCCTGCCCGGGCTCGTCGCTGGGGTGTGCCTTGCCGGCGAACATGATCAGCACCGGTCGCTGCGGGTCACCCAGCAAGCGCGCCAGGCGCTCCGGGTCCTGGAACATGAGCGCCGCCCGTTTGTAGGTTGCAAAGCGCCGCCCGAAGCCCAGCACCAACACGTCACCATCGCTGTCGCCCAGGTAACGGGTCACCCTGCGCACTTTAGCGGCGGCCAGGCCGGAACGCCGGTGCTGGACGACCAGGCGCCGGCGCACCATCTGCAACAGCAGGCTCTTGAGTTCCTGGCGCAGGCTCCAGAAACGGTGATCCGGCACCTCCCGAAGACACTCCCAATAAGCGCAGTCGGTCAGCGAACTGCGCCAATCGGCAAAGCGCACATCAAACAGGTTGGCCCATTCCTGGGCCAGAAACGTGCTCACGTGCACGCCATTGGTGACGTGCGTCATCGGGTTTTCCGGCGGTGCAATGTCGGGCCAGATGTAGCGCTCCATGCCCGAGGCAACCTCGCCATGCACCTGGCTGACACCGTTGTGAAAACGGGTGCCGCGCAGCGCCAGGGACGTCATATTGAAGCTGCCCTGGTTCTGTGGGGAGTGACCGAGCGCGCGCAGAGCATCGATGCCGATACCCAGCTCCAACGCAAAGGCGCCGAAATACTGGTCGAACAGATCCGCATCGAAAATATCGTGACCGGCCGCCACCGGCGTGTGGGTGGTGAACACCGTGCCCGCGGCAACGCGCTCCAGGGCAGTGGCGAAGTCATCGCCGCCCGCGACGTATTCGCGGCAGCGCTCCAGCAGCTGAAACGCCGCGTGGCCTTCGTTGATATGCCAGACCGTGGCGGCCAGGCCGAGTGCCCGCAGCGCCCGCACACCGCCGATGCCGAGCACGACTTCCTGCTGCAGGCGCCACTCGCGGTCGCCGCCGTAAAGCTGATAGGTCAGAGCGCGGTCAGCCGCGCTGTTGTCGGGCAGATCGGAATCAAGCAGGTACAGATTGATGTGCCCTACCTTGGCGCGCCACACATGCAGGCCGACGTCGCGCCCTGGCAGCTGCACCGCCACGCGGATCGGCTCGCCACCGGCATCAAGCGCCAGGGTCACCGGCAGGTCATCGATCTGATGTGGCCGGAAGTGCGCCTGCTGCTGGCCATGCCCATCGATGACCTGCGTGAAATAGCCCTGGCGGTACAGCAAGCCCACCGCCACGAAGGGCAGGCCCAGGTCGCTGGCCGCCTTGCAGTGGTCCCCGGCCAGAATGCCAAGGCCGCCGGAGTAAATCGGCAGGCTCTCATGCAGGCCGTACTCGGCACAGAAATACGCCACCAGATCGACCTGCGGGTCAAAACGATCGGTCAGCTGCGAGCGCGCCGTGGCCTGGGCATAACTGTCGTACCCGGACAGCGCACGGCTGTATTCCTCCAGGTAACCGCGATCCTGGGCGGCTTCGTCCAGCGCCTGCTGCGACACCCGGCGTAAAAATACTTTCGGGTTGTGGCCACACAAGCGCCACAGCTCGGCGTCCAGGCGCGCGAACAGCGCCCGCACACGTCGGTCCCAGCTGTAGACCAGATCGCCCGCCAGCTCCTCCAGGCGCCGCAGGCGCACAGGAATGCGGGGCTGGACTTCGATAGTAAAAGTGGTTTGTGTCACGTGCGTGGGTCCGGGTGCCGTAGTGCTTGGTGTGTTCCAAGCAGAGTCTGTGCCAGTCCGGACAGCGCGGCTCAGCGCGCCTTGACTGCTACCAGGCCGATGCCATTAAAACGCGTCTGGGCCTCATCGCCGGGCTTGAGCGGAAACTGCCGCGTGAACGAGCCGCTCATCACGTACTGGCCGGTTTCAAGGCCCCGTCCGTATTCCGCCAATTTATTGGCGAGCCAGGCCAGCGAAGCATAGGGGTCACCCATCACCGCCGCGCCACTTGCCTGCGCCACCTGCTCACCGTTGATGCTGACCTCACAGGTCACGGCGGCAAGATCGGCATCGACCGGCAGCGGCACTTCCGGTCCGATCACGAAGGCGCGCTGTTGTACGTTGTCGGCCACCGCTACCGCCAGCTGGGCGGTGAAATCACCGCGGTTTTCGACCAGCTCCATGGCCGGGTGACAACTGCTGACCGCGGCCCGTGCCGCCGCCACGTCCACCCCGGGGCCGCGCAGCGGCTTACCCAGCCGCAGACATAGCTCGTTCTC
>NZ_JBFIII010000169.1 GCF_041601295.1 Immundisolibacter sp. | reverse complement strand
CGAGACCACCGATTTCATGACCGCCCACGCCGCCCGCCTGCCGTGGGAACTGCTCGAAACCGTCGCCCGGCGCATCGTCAACGAAGTGCCCGGCGTGTCACGGGTGGCCTACGACATCTCCGGCAAGCCGCCGGCGACGATCGAGTGGGAGTGACCGGTATCACAGTTGAGACTTAAAGATCCCGCAGTTGAGCGATAGACTGTATTTAGATACAGTATATCAAGGACGCGGATCATGCCTCACACGACGGCGACCAGGAGGACCACCGGGGACCGGAATGCTCCGCTGCCCGACGGATATCGTATATAGCCGAGGCGCGGCCACTATGTCTGCCAAGGATTGACGACGCTCACGCCGCAACCCTCGAAATCATCCACGTTGCGCGTGGCCAGTTCACCCCTGTTAGCCAGGACGATGGCGGCGATCTGCGCGTCGAACTGGGACATAGGCCGGCCCGCCTGTCTTCTGTCGGCGGCGATGCGTGCATAAGCATCGGCCGCCACAGCGTCGAAGGGCAGCACCCGGTTTGCGAAGTCTTCGTCAAACATGGCGACCACGCTGGCTTGCAGTTGCTGCTGGCGTTTCCCGGGCGGCAGCAGGCGCGCACCGTAGAGCATTTCCGCCCGGGTCAGGGCGGTGGTGTACAGATGCCCCGGCGCCTGGGCGGCCACCCACCGCAGTACCGCCGGGTCGGCGGCAATCCGCAGTAACTCCGACAGTACGTTGGTATCCAGAACAATCATGCTCAGGCCGAGTCAGGGGCATGTCCCGTGGGGAGCTCGGGCGGTTCCCGCATGGCTTTGCGTGGCGGCTGGAGCAGATCGACATCGCCCAGCGCCGCAAAGCGGGCGCGAATACGCTGCACCAGCGCCGCGCCGGACGGCGCGTCCTGCTCGACGGCGTTACGCAGAATGGTGCGGGCTTCGTCTTCCATTGACCGGCCATGCAATGCGGCGCGTACCCGCAGGTTGTGTTTGACGGTGTCGCCAAGGTTGCGGATGGTGATGCTGGACATGGTGGTTGCTCCTATCGAATTTGACTGCATCGTAATCATTGATTGCAATGCATGCAACCCTGGTTATAGCCAGTCCGGCCGCGCCGCGCGAGCGGTGGCCAATGACAGACGTGGCGCTGTGATCTCGAAGCCCAGCGCATATCGCGGTTTAGTGACCAACTCAATCGCTGCCTGGTGACTCTTGCCCGGATTTCTGCGAAGCCGGCCACTTCCACCCGAGAATTTCCGGCATATCCTGGCCGTGGCGCTCGATGTACTGGCGGTGCTCGATCAGTTTGTCGCGCATCTGCTGCTTCAGGTAGGCGGCCCGGGAACCGAGCTTTGGCACCCGGTCGATCACGTCGCAAACCAGGTGAAAACGGTCCAGGTCGTTCAACACCGCCATGTCGAAGGGCGTGGTGGTGGTGCCCTCCTCCTTGTAGCCGCGCACATGCAGGTTGTCGTGGTTGGTGCGCCGGTAGGTCAGGCGGTGGATCAGCCACGGATAGCCGTGGTAGGCAAAGATAATCGGCTTGTCGGTGGTGAACAGGCCGTCGAAGTCCCGGTCCGAGAGCCCATGCGGATGCTCCTCGCGCGGCTGCAAGGTCATCAGGTCAACCACGTTCACCACGCGTACTTTCAGATCCGGAAGCTCGCGGCGCAGCACATCGACCGCCGCCAGGACTTCGAGCGTTGGCACGTCGCCAGCGCAGGCCATGACCACGTCCGGCTCGCCGTCGGCGTCGCTGCTTGCCCATTCAAAAATACCAATGCCAGCCGCGCAGTGCTTGATGGCGGCTTCCATGGTCAGCCACTGGGGTTGGTCGTTCTTGCCGGCGACGATGACGTTGACCAGATTGCGCGAGCGCAGGCACCAGTCGGTGACGCACAGCAGCGTGTTGGCGTCCGGCGGCAGGTAGACGCGGATGACGTCGGCCTTCTTGTTCACCACGTGGTCGATGAAACCCGGGTCCTGGTGCGAGAAGCCGTTGTGGTCCTGGCGCCAGACGTGCGAGGTAAGCAGGTAGTTGAGCGAGGCGATCGGCCGACGCCACGGAATATCGCGGCTCACCTTGAGCCATTTGGCGTGCTGGTTGAACATCGAGTCCACGATGTGGATAAACGCCTCGTAGCAGGAGAAAAAACCGTGGCGGCCGGTGAGTAAATAGCCCTCCAGCCAGCCCTGGCATGTGTGCTCGGACAGAATTTCCATCACCCGTCCGTCGGCAGCGAGGTGATCATCCTGCTCGTTGTGCTGCGCCATCCACGCCCGGTCAGTGACCTCGAACAACGCTCCGAGGCGGTTCGAGGCGGTCTCGTCCGGCCCGACAACGCGAAAGTTGCGCGCCTTCAGGCTCAGTTTCATCACGTCGCGCAGGAAGTAACCCATAACGCGGGTCGGTTCGGCCAGTGCCTGTCCCGGCTGCGGCACCTCCACGGCGTAATCGCGAAAGTCGGGCAGGTGCAGGTCCCGCAGCAGCAGGCCACCGTTGGCATGCGGATTGGCACCCATGCGCCGCACGCCGGTGGGCGCCAGCGCCACCAGTTCGCGGATGGGCGCGCCGAGCGGGTCGAACAACTCCTGCGGCCGGTAGCTGCGCAGCCATTGTTCGAGCAGCCGCAGGTGCTCCGGGTTCTTCAGGTCACCGAACGGTACCTGGTGAGAGCGCCAGCTGCCCTCGGTCTTTTTGCCGTCCACTTCCTTGGGGCCGGTCCAACCCTTCGGGGTCCGCAGGACGATCATCGGCCAACATGGGCGTTCGG
>NZ_JBFIII010000168.1 GCF_041601295.1 Immundisolibacter sp. | reverse complement strand
TTCCCGCGTTGCAGCATCAGCTGGTCAATCTGCTGCAACAGTTGCCGCGTTTTATCGACTGGTTGGAGCAAACGGCGCTCCGGGGTCCACGCTGCCGGGCAGTGCGCCGGAACCGCCGGCAAGTTCAAAGCCAAACACGCTGCGCGCGCCACTGAGCGCGAGCGGGCGCAGCATGCGCACGCCGGGCGCCTGCTTCAGGTGCCGCCAGACGCGGGCGTAGGCCTCGATATCGGTTATGCCATCAACGGTAATCTGTACCGCGGCCGGTGGGCCGCCCGCCACGGTCGCCGCGGGTGCCAGGTGCTGGCCCACACCGTCTAGCGCGGCCGCGAGGGCCGCCGCTTCATCATCGCCATGCGCTGACCAACCCACGTCGGCGTGTTCCGGCAGCGTCAGGCGCAGTGTCGCTTCCCAGCCGTTGCCGGCGGCCCGCAGGCGCCCGAACAGGACGCCGTCCGGCCGGTAGCGTGCGGATGCCGTGGTAAGCGCGGCCAGGCTGGAAGGATCCGTTGGGTCAACGCTGGCCGGCAGCGCCGCACGCTCGGTCAGGTCCAGCACCGGCAACAGCAGCGGCAAACCGCGCGCCGCCGCCGCATTGCTTACCGTGGCCGCCAGCTCGGCCGGCTCGTCGGCGCCTACCCAGGCGGGCGCCCCATCGCGCTGTGCCAGCAGCCACAGCAGCAGGGTGGGCCGAGCCTCCGCGGGCCTTGCCTGCTGCTGTGCGCTCAGAAAACCGCGTACCAGAGCCGGATCGAACCGGGCTTCCAGGACCTGCGTGCCATCGTCACCGGTGCCCAGGGCATAGCTGAGCAGCGCTCGGGCAGCGGCACTGCGGCCATCCGGCTGGTGCGCCAGGGCACCCACCTCAGCGCGACCGGCCACCTGCCCAAGCACACGGGAAAAAGCGCTGGTCACCGCCGCTGTGCGCGCCGCATCGGTCGACTCGGCAAGCGGTACACGGGCCACGTAAAGATCAATAGCCCAAGCGCCTCGGCATAAACCCAGCGCAAGCACAATGCAGACGAGCGGGGACGGCAGGCGCATGGGGATGGTAGGCGGCGGCGGCGGGAGCAGCTACCATTGTGCCCCGTTTCACCGCACCACTGTGAGCCTTCCCGTCATGGGCGACACGCCCAACAGTCCAGCCCCCGGCCTGACCTATCGCGATGCAGGCGTCGATATTGACGCTGGAAACGCTTTGATTGATCGCATCCGGCCACTGGCGGCACGCACCCGCCGACCGGAGTTGCTTGCCGGCATCGGCGGCTTTGGCGCCCTGCTGGAAGTGCCCAAGCGCTACCGCGAACCGGTGCTGGTCGCCGGCACCGACGGTGTGGGCACCAAGTTGCGCCTGGCCATTGACCTGGGTGTACACGACACGGTCGGCATTGATCTGGTCGCCATGTGCGTCAACGACGTCCTGTCGCAAGGCGCCGAGCCGCTGTTCTTTCTCGATTATTTCGCCACCGGCAAGCTGGATGTGGACACCGCGGCAGGCGTGGTGGCCGGCATCGCCCGCGGCTGCGAATTGGCCGGCGCGGCCCTGGCCGGCGGCGAGACCGCCGAGATGCCCGGCATGTACCGGTCTGGTGACTACGACGTGGCCGGGTTCTGTGTCGGCGTGGTGGAGAAGTCGCGCATCGTCGACGGCCGGGCCATTCGCGCTGGCGATGCCATCATCGGCCTGGCTTCAAGTGGCCTGCATTCGAACGGCTACTCGCTGGCGCGCAAGGTTATCGAGCACGTCGGCGCCGATCTGCACGCGCCGTTTGCCGGCAGTACCCTGGGCGCCACCCTGCTCACGCCAACGCGAATCTATGTCAAGCCGGTTCTGGACTTGCTAGCCGTTCTGCCGGTGGTGGGTATTGCGCACATCACCGGCGGCGGCCTGGTCGAGAATATCCCCCGAATCCTGCCGGACGGTCTCGCGGCCCGTCTCGACCCCGGCGCCTGGCAGCAACCACCCATTTTTGGCTGGCTCCAGGAGCAGGGCGGTATCGCGGCGACCGAAATGTGGCGCACGTTCAACTGCGGCCTGGGGCTGGTGGTGGTGTTGCCGGCCGCGCGCGCCAATGAGGCCATCTCCCACCTGCGACAGGCCGGTGAAACCGCCAGCCTGGTCGGCCAGGTCGTGCCGCGCGGCGACGGCCCAGGCGTCGTGCTGGCGTCGTGACAGAGCTACCGCTGCGCTTGGCGGTGCTGATTTCGGGCCGCGGCAGCAATCTGCAAACCATCCTCGACACCATCACCCAGGGCCGGTTGGCCGCGCGGGTGATGCTGGTGATCAGCAACCGTCCCGGAGCCGCCGGACTGGCCGTGGCTCGCGCGGCCGATGTGCCCATGGCAGTGGTCGATCACCGCGAATACCCCGACCGCGAGTCGTTCGAGCACGGCCTCAGCGCTCACATCGACGACGCCGCGGTGGATCTGATCGTGCTCGCCGGCTTCATGCGTGTGCTCACGGCGGAGTTCGTCCAGCGTTATCACGGTCGCCTGCTCAATATCCATCCTTCCTTGTTGCCGGCCTTCGCCGGACTGGACACGCATGCCCGGGCCCTGGCTGCCAGCGCGCGGGAACATGGCGCGAGCGTGCACTTTGTCACCGCCGCCGTCGACGGCGGCCCGGTAATCGCACAGACGCGGGTGCCGGTGTTGGAGGAAGATGTGCCGGACAGCCTGGCCCGCCGGGTGCTGGAGGCAGAGCACCGACTGTACCCGCTGGTGCTCGGGTGGTTTTGCGAAGCCCGTGTGGCGCTGAAACTGGGCACTGTGTACCTGGACGGCCTACCCCTGGCCGCGCCGGTGCAGTTCGCATATGAGGCACAGCGTGAATAGTTGGCGAGTGTTGGGCGCATGCATCGCGCTGCTGGTCGCAACTCAAGCGCGGGCCGAGTTGCCGAACGAGTGGCAGGCGACTTACGCCGTGCG
>NZ_JBFIII010000167.1 GCF_041601295.1 Immundisolibacter sp. | reverse complement strand
GGCGCTGGCGCGGTGGGTCTGAGTGCCGTCATGGGCGCCGTGGTGGCCAACTGCACGACTATCATCTGCGTCGATATCAAGGAAAACCGGCTGGCGCTGGCCCGTGAGTTGGGGGCGACCCACGTGTTCAATGGCACCCAGTGCGACCCGGCGGAGGAGATCATGAAGATCACCGCCGGCCAGGGGGTACCTTACATGCTGGAGACCACCGGCAACGCCAAGGTTCTGGAAGGGGCGGTGTATTGCATCGGCATGGGGGGCGTCGGCGGCATCGTCGGGGCGCCGGCCATGGGCACCGCCATCAGCCTGGACATCAATTTCATGCTGCTGAACCGCACCATCAGGGGCATCATTGAGGGCGACAGCAACTCGGATGTGTTCATCCCGCGCCTGATCGAGCTGTACAAGCAGGGCAAGTTTCCGTTCGACAAGCTGATCAAGTTCTACAGTCTGGATCAGATCAATCAGGCGGCGGCGGATTCCGAGGGTGGCAGTACCCTCAAGCCGGTGCTGCGGATGGCCTGAGCGGGGAGTTTTTGGGGGCGCCCGGGATCGCGGGCGGCAGGGTCCTGGCCGGAGCCGGGGTACGAGGGAACGGGTAGAGCTCAAGGCACCACACTTGCCACAGGCTCGAGCATACGGGAGGGGTCCCAGGATGCATTCGCAAAACGTGAAGACGCGCGGTCTGGCCGTGCGGACAAGTGTATGGGTTGTGTTTGGTTCGGCCATGCTGCTGTCGGGCCTGGCGCGGGCGGTGACGTTCGAGTACTCCGGTTACATCCGTGAGCACCTGTCGGTCAACCTGCAAAACAGCGATGAGTTCGAGAACAGAAGCGCAATACCTGCGGGTGTGACTGGCGTCGCGCTCGCCACTCCTGATGGCGGCTACGATACCTATGGAGGCAAGGGCGAGCTGTCCATGATTCGGCACAGTGCCAAGGTGGAAGCAAAGGCCGATTTTGGCGCGTTCCAGGTGTTTGGCGTCGGCCGTGTTGCCCGCGAAACCAAGACCAGTTGGGAGCGCGGCCTGAATAAAGGCAGCAAAACCTTGCCGGCTCTGGCCACTAACGGCGTAGGGCTTACGGGCTTTCCTGTGTTGAACAACCCTGGCGCTACCGTGCCGGTAGGGAGTATTGCGAATCCTAGTCAGGTGTTCGCGAACGCGTCGCAGTTCACGTCGGGGTTTCTGAATCAGCTCCTGGACGGATTAGTCCCATTGCCTTGCGCTTTAATCGCCAATCCGGCAAATGATTGCTTCGCACCCGGCTTGCTTGGGTTCGGTGGCGGTACCACGGACCATGAGCTGCTGGATGACTACAACTCGACCTCACTGCGCGAGGTACTGCGCGAGTTTTACGTGACGTTTGACGTCGGCGACCGTTACCACTTCAAGCTTGGCAAGCAGCAGGTGGTGTGGGGCGAGACCGATTTTTTCCGGGCCATGGACATCATTCACGGCTACGACATGCGCTGGCGCTCATTCCTGGAGCTCGAAAACGAGGAGCTGCGCAAGCCGCTCATTCTGGGCAACGTCACCATTGATGTGCCCGAGTTGGCCGGTGCCTTGCAGCTGATTTATCGTCCGGGCTGGGATGGTGGGCACGACATCGGCGATGACGCCGCCCTGAACGGCGGTCGTTGGATGCCCTCACCCTGGGGCGGCGCTGGCGTGACCAGCTCCATGATTGGCAAATATAACTATCATCACAACAAGGGCGATGAGAACGACCCCAACTACGGGTTTCGGTGGTCCGGTACCGCCAAGCAGATTGGTTACTCGTTTGCTTATTATCACGGCCTGAGCACGGATGGTCTGGTTGTAACCAACCCGGTAGTGGGTGGAGGTAATCAGTATGGCGACTGGGAATCGGGGCCTTTTCAACTGTCTGAGTTGATATTTCCGGAGATCGACACCTTCGGCGTCACTCTGAACGCCTATTCGGGTTTTCTGGATGCGGTGATTCGCGGCGAAATGGCCTACACACCTGACAGGCCCTACAACACCGGCACCGATACCTATGTCGATTTGTTGGCCTATGTCAGCGAGGCGAACACTGCGGCAGGTAGTTGGTTTGGAGCGTTCTGGCCCAGTACGGCGGTACTTCTGAACGATCCCGACAGGCCCGTTCAGACAGCCTATGCGCCTGGTCAATTAGCAACCGGCGCCGGTTTGGTGGGCGCTACGTTATCCGTGCCCGGTCTTGGCAATGTCGTCGAGAAGGACACGCTCAAGATCATGGTGGGTATGGACAAACAGCTCGGCTGGACCATGAACTGGCTGAAGACGTCTCGGCCGGCGTTCTGGACCATGCAGCTGTTTGACACCTGGGTGCTCAACTACGACCGCGACGACGACATCGTGGAGTTGTTCGGGTTTGGTGCGGCTCGCCGCGAGCACCAGACATTCTGGACCAATGCCTTCAGTTTCCCGTATCGGTACGACACGGTAACGCCGTCGCTGGCATTCGGTTTCGATCTGGGTAGTTTCGACGCGTTCCTGTTGCCGGCTCTGGACATCGCCATGGGCGACCACTGGCGGTTGCGCTTCGAGGCCGATATCTTCCTGCCGCGGCATGTCGAGAAGACCAATCTTGGCATGACCGGTAGTGACCGCAACGACGGGCGTCTGCTCAGCACCCTGCACGACCGTGACCAGTTCGTGGCGCGTATTACTTATCAGTTCTGAGCGGATGCCCGGCTGACCTCTATGCCCGGTTGATCGGTCCGGTGGTGATTGCCACCGGACCGGCTTCAGCCGGGCTCCAACCGACAACCTGAGCGAGGATCACAGGATGGACAAGCACGGGAAGAAACTGCGGCGCCTGCTGGCGGCCGGTGCCGTTACGGCCGGGCTGCTGGCGGCCGGCCCGCTGGCGGCCGAGGAAGTGGCCGAAGGCACGGTGCTCAACGCCGCGAGCATCGACAGCCTGCTGGACAAGACCCTGGACGGACAACCCATTCGCAGCGTGCTGGTTGGCCAGCAGGAAAAGATGATTCGGCAGTTCGGCTGGGTCATGAACCTGACCCGCGCCACGCCGC
>NZ_JBFIII010000166.1 GCF_041601295.1 Immundisolibacter sp. | reverse complement strand
TGGCCCAAGTCCTCGAAGCGGCGATTGCCCTCGTGCAAATTGGCGTTGATCGGACCGATCAAATCCACCATCGACACTGTGCCCCCGATCTGGGGCTGGGTTTCCAGGTAGCGCTGAAAGTTATCGACGTTGGTCAACAACTCAGGATCTTTGAGGGAGTTCGGCTCAGCCCCCTCAATCACCACGAACATCTGGTCGCTGCCCTGGAAGGTGTCGTTGATCGCTTTCGCATCCACGTTGTAGGGATGGTCCGGCCACAGCAGGGGCGTACCGGGCAGCGCGTCACCGACGGTCACGTGGGTCGCGTAGTAGCCCGAGCCGCCGAGTATCGCAAGGGCAATCACCAGCACCGCCACCGATCGGCGACCTATGACCACGGTCCCGCACAGGTTCAGCACCGGGCGTAACAGCCAGCGATTGGTGTCGAACGGAAACGCCTGGGCATGCGGCTTAGAAACCCACGACAGGAGAGTCGGCACCAGCACCATCGCCGAGACCGCGATGGTCCCTAACCATACGGCGCCGACAAATGCAGTCTTCTGCAACAGCGGCATGGGCATGGCGGCCACGATGGCCACCGCCACCGCGTCCACCACCACTCCGAGCATGCCTGGACGAAACAAGGCCACCAGGGCTTTTGGCGCCGCCTCTATTGGGGCATGACCACGTTCCAGTTCATCATCGAAGGCGGCCAGCATCTGCACCGCGTGCGAGATGGCGCGCGCTGTGACCAGGAAGGCAATAACAATGATCAACGGATCGAAGTTGACATGAACTAACCGGGCGATACCGAGCGCCCAAATCGCGCTGACCAGCCCCGCGAGCATCGGCAGCAATACGCCGCGCCACGTACGCACGGTAACAAACAGTAACGCCGCCATGATGGCTATGGTTATCAAGAACAGGTGGAAGGTTTCCGGCAAGTAATGCACTACCCAGCCGGTCAACAGCGGCTCGCCCACCACCCGTACATGCACGCCGTTGCCGTCGTACTTCTCCGCGATCTCGGTAATACCGGCATACAGCTTGCCGTAGTCCATGAGGCGGTCGATGAAATCGGCGGTGACCAGCGCCGAGCGCAGATCGGGCGACACGTACCGCCCATACACCAGCGGATTGGCGAGCACATCCTCGCGCAGCTGGTCGATTTCCGCCTGTGAGGTCGGCAAATCCGGCCACATCATCGGCTTGGTTTCAATGCCGGCGGTGGACGACGTGATCGAACGAAGCTTGCGCGAAGCCAGGGAGATAACCTGGTACTGGTTAATGGCGGGCACCAGGTACAAGTCGTCGGTAATTTTCTTGATACGTTCCAACACCTCGGGCTGGAAGATGTCGCCGTTCTCTGCCTCGACCATGATCGAGACGATGTTGGGTCCGCCAAAGCGCTCGTTGTACTTGTCGTTTATATCGATATACGGATGCCCTTTGGGCAGCAGATCATGAAAAATGGTCTTGATTTCCACCTGCACGGCGAAAATCCCGAACACCGCCGTGAGCGCAAGAATGATCGCCACCACCGCCACGCGACGCGCGACACAGAACATTGCAAAGCGTTCTACTCGACTAGCCTGTTGCATTACCGGATACCTGTCCTGAATTCCGTGCTTGCCAGACGGCAAGAATGTCGTTGTCCGCTAGCACTCAGTGGAACCGCGGACCAAATAGCTGCCACTGCCCGTCCGCCCAGCGCCCAACATTGAGGCCGACCGTAATGAAACCGTCACCCTGCTGGGCGAGCGCGATATGCCAGGCAAAATCGGCCGGATTGACGCGTGCAATTTCCCAATGCGACGCCTCGGCGTCTCCGGTCAGCATCACGCCCTTGTCGCCCACCGCCACCCAGCGTTGACCAGTCCAGATGACGTCGAAAAGGTGACGATCGAGGTCACCGACCGTCACTTGGCGCCAGCTGACGCCGCTATCATCCGTGGCAAGCACCGTGCCGCTCAAGCCCACGGCCAAACCGTTCAGGGAGTCCCGGAAGACCACCGACATGAGGCTGGGCTCAACCGCTGACTCGCGTGGCTCCCAGGTTGCGCCATCGTCCACACTGCAAGCAATACGACCAAACTCACCGACCACGCAGGCTGTGTCGTCACCCGCGAAAGCGATGTCGTTCCAGGCCACGTCGTCGTCGGCCTCGGTCAGCCGCTGCCAGGTCCGGCCACGATCCACCGAGCGCATGATGATGTTGATTTCGGAAACCGCCCACGCGCGCCCCCGCGGATCCAGCCTGACGCGCAGTACCTTGCCGCTGCCACCCTGCGCCACCGGCAATACAACCTCCTGCCATGTCTTGCCGCCGTCACTGGTGACCAAACCCTTGCCCCGGTTTGCCACAACCACCGCATTCTGGTCATCCCAGGCGGCAATTGACTGGAAGTTGATATGCAAACCGGTCGCCTGCTGCGCCCATGTCTTGCCCGCATCCTCGCTACGAATGATCTTGCCGTCCTTACCGACGGCCCAGGCCACGTCACCTATTACCGCGACGCCCAGGAAACGGTCCCGGGTCTCGATCACCGGTGGCTCGATGACCACCCGCGGCACCTCGAGCCTTACCTGTGCCAAGGTCAGCAAAGCTCCGGCCACCATTACCGGCAAAAAAAATGCCCACAATTTCGACATCAAGGACCGCTGCGCCATTACCAAGGCCTCATTCGGAAAATCGACTTCGTTTATATCGGACCCCGGCCAACACGAACCAGAGACGTCTACTTAAATAAAGAAGGCCGCCGCAAGCCTGCGGCGGCCCTCAGGTATCGCTGCAAACGGGCAGGCGCCCGTCGCTGAATCTTACTGCAACATCCGCGGCAGGGCTTCCGGCGAATAATCCACCGGCTTGGCGTCCGGCGGATTGTGATGGAAGCTACTCGAATAGCCGAAGCCCGTGGCATGAAGACGCTGCACGTCAACAAGCATCACCCCGGTTACGGTCGGACCGCTCTGGCCGTCGTCCCACTTCCAGTCCTTGTATCCGACAAACTCGGTGTGCCAGTGCTCGCCCTTGCGGTCGTAATGGTCCTGCCAGTAGAACTTGGGCGCACCCAGCGTGGCGCC
>NZ_JBFIII010000165.1 GCF_041601295.1 Immundisolibacter sp. | reverse complement strand
CCGCGGCCTGCCTGCTGCTGGCGGCATTGTCCGGTTGCGCAGGCTGGGGCGCCCGCGAACCGGCGCAACTGGCCCCGGCGCCGCTGCCGCCGGAACCGTTCGCCCTGAACAGTTTCGAGTTGCAGGAAATCACCGATGTTGTCGGGCGCCTGCGCCACACGACCATCCAGGCCGAGGAAACCTTGCTCGACATCGCCCGGGCCTACGACCTGGGCTACGACGAGATCCTGGCCGCCAATCCAGGCGTCGATCCGTGGACACCCCCCACCGGCCAGCGGGTCATGCTGCCTACCGCCCATGTCCTGCCGGACACGCCGCGCGAGGGCATCGTCATCAACCTTGCCGCGCGGCGGCTGTATTACTACCCGCCCGCACCCCACGGGGCGCCCCGGCGGGTCATCCCGCACCCGATCGGCATTGGCCGCGAGGGCTGGGCAACGCCCCTCGGACGCACCAAAGTGGCCAACAAGCGCGCCGCGCCGGCCTGGACCGTGCCGGCTTCCATCCGCCGTGAGCACGCCGCCAAGGGCGACCCCTTACCGGCCGTGGTCCCGCCGGGGCCGGAGAATCCGCTCGGCAGCCATGCGCTGCGCCTGGGTTGGTCGAGCATACTCATTCATGGCACCAGCAAGCCGGCCGGCATCGGCATGCGCGTCAGCCACGGCTGCATGCAGTTGTACCCGGAGGACATCGCACCCCTGTTCGACGCGGTTCCGGTCGGCACGCCGGTAACCGTGGTCGATCAACCCTATCTGGTCGGCCTGGGCGCCGACGGCCTGGTGCTGGAGGCGCATGAGCCCCTGCACCCGGCCGCCACCAAGCGCCGCGAGACGGTCGTCACGGGCCTGATCAAGGCCGCCATCGCCCGCCACCGGGTGGCGGATACCGCGCACGTGGACCTGAGCCTGGCAAACACCTACGCCACCGGGCAGGCCGGCTACCCGCTGCCGATCAGCGTCGGCGCACCCGCGATCGACGACTACCGGGCGGCGCTGCCAGCCGCGCCGCTACTACCGACCCCGCAGGCTACGCCGGTCGGTCAGGGCGACTGGTATGTCGACCTCGGCCGTTTCAAGTCCGAGAACAATGCCCGCCGACTGGTGGCCATGCTGATCCACCAGGGTCCGCCCATACCGGCCGCGCGCCAGCCGCAGGACGGCCAGTACCGGGTGCTGGCCGGGCCCTATCCATCAAAGACCGCGGCCGCCGCGGCGGTGCGGCGCATCAAGCGCGATCTGGGCGAAACCGGACAAGCCATCCGGCTGGCGCCCACAGTGGCGCTCGGCGGGTAGCCGCCCGCGGCCACGGCGCGCTAAATGGTCGGGCCTGACTCCGAAAGAGCAGAATCAGAGATTGGCCAGCCCCGCGCCGACGGCGGTGCCTGAAACAAACCATGCCGAGCCGACATCGAGCGGACTGAACAAGACACCCAGGAGGAACTTGCCATGAGCCCGAACCACGCTATCGCCTACCGCAACCCCGCCCCCGCGCCGGCCGCCACGCCCGCCGCCGCCCGCGCGCTGTACTTGTCCGAACGCGATTTCATAGGCGCCGCGCTGCCTAAGCCGATCGAAAAGGTGCTGCCGGCTGCCGCGATGGCGCCGCAGGACGGTCCGCTCGACTTCAGCGCGCAACTGGACCTGCCCTACCCGGCCACGCTGCCGGCACTGCTGGCCGGCACTCACGCCCTGGCCGCGCAGGCGACCACACCCGTGGGCGAGGCGGCCGGTGGTGTCATCGTGCTGATTCTGGAAGGCAGCGGCACGTTCACGGTCGGCGCCGAGGCGGTCACGGTCGCGGCCGGCGACATCCTGGCCGTGCCGGGCAGTGTCGGGGCCAGCGCCAGTGCTGGCGCGGATGGCCTGCGCTTTTACTACGTCGACGACAGTCCGCTGACCCGCTACATGGGCTGGCAGGTGCAGCCGACCGAACGGATCGTGTTCACGCACTGGCCGGCGGCGGCGCTGGCGCAAAAGCTCGCCGACACAGCCGCCGAGGGCATCACCGCCTCCGGCGTATTCCTGGCGCACCAGGGTCTGAAGGCCGAAAAGCTCGCCACGCCCAACCTGTTCGCGCACCTGAACCGACTGGCGCCGGGCGCCGCCAATACCGTGCACGGCCACGCCTCGGCGGCCATCACCTACGTCATCGAGTCCAACGACACCAGCTATTCGCTGCTGGGCGAGACGCTGCAAGACGGCGCCATCGTCGATCCGCTGCGCGTCGACTGGAGCCCCGGCCAGGTGTCCCTGACCCCGCCCAATCTGTGGCACGGCCACTTCAACGACGGCAAAACCGACATCCTGACCCTGGTGGTGCAACTGTCGGGGCTGTATTACAACGACCGCACCATGAATTTCCGCTTCGCCGCGCCGCCGAAGAGCTAAGCTGGCCCGTGAAGTGATAATTGGAGCCACGTACCCCGGAGGAACGCCATGAACGCACCCACGACTGTGCCCGTCACTGACCTGGTCTGGCCGCAGGAAGGTTTCACCCGCGTGCCGTACCGCGTGTACCAGGACCCGGCCATCTATGCTCTTGAGCAGGAGCGCATTTTCCGCGGCCGGACCTGGAACTACGTGGCTCTGACAGCCGAACTGCCCACCGCCGGCGACTACAAGACCAGCTTCGTCGGCGACACGCCGGTAATTGTCAGCCGCGACGCGGATGGCCAGTTCCACGTTCTGGTCAACCGCTGCGCCCACCGCGGCGCGCTGGTATGCCGCGACCTGCGCGGCAATACCGACACCCTGACCTGCGTCTACCACCAGTGGGCATACGACAGCCGAGGCGACCTGATCGGCGTGCCGTTCCGCAAGGGTCTGGGCGGCAAGGGCGGTTACCCGGCCGACTTCGACATGAAGCAGCACGGCCTGCACAAGCTGAACGTGCAGGTCTTCGGCGACTGCATCTTCGCCAGCTTTGGTGACGACATGCCGTCGGTCGAGGACTACTTCGGCCCGCGCATGGCCGATTACCACCGGCGCATGTTCAACCGGCCGGTCGAGGTGCTGGGTTACCACCGCCAGTTCGTGCATTCCAACTGGAAGCTGTACGCCGACAACACGCACGATCCCTACCACGCCAGCCTGCTGCACCTGTTCCACGCCACCTTCGGCCTGTACCGGGCGTCGCAGATTTGCGGCACCGAGATGGACGGCTACGAGGGCATGCACAACTGCATCCATGCGCGCGCCGGCACCGACGAGGGGCGCCTGG
>NZ_JBFIII010000164.1 GCF_041601295.1 Immundisolibacter sp. | reverse complement strand
GTTGTATTTTTTACGGGTCGTTTGCGCGCCAGGAGTCGAACCGCACAGGGCTGGATGGGTGATGTAGGAGCGTATTTGCAGGAAACGTTTCTTAACATCCGCATGGTTCAGGCGTATGGTAATGAGGCGCTGCATCGCGATCGAATGCGCAGCCGGGTTGCGGAAACGTTTCTCGCGCTAAAGCGCAGTATGCGCTCACGCGCTTTAATGATCGGTAGTCTTTTATTGGCGGTGTATTCCTCGCTGGGAATTATTATTTGGTTAGGGGGGCGTGGCTTGGCACAGGGCACGATTACCGCTGGTGAGCTGTCGTCGTTTGTGTTCTATGCAGTTATTGTGGCGTCGGCGGTTAGCTCGGCGGCGGAGGTGCTTGGCCAGATATCCCAGGGTGCGGGCGCCGCGGATCGGATATTTGAATTACGGACGGCGCGCCCAACCCGCACGATGCCGGAGTCTCCCGTCCCCCTGCCGGTTCCGGGGCTCGGTGAGGTGGAGTTCGCAGAGGTCACCTTTCATTATCCGGCGTCCGAGCCCACTGCCGCGGCCCTGGACGACGTGTCTTTCAGGGTGGGACGCGGCGAGCAGGTGGCGCTGGTTGGGCCGAGTGGGGCGGGGAAAAGCACGATCTTTGGCCTGCTTCTGGGGTTCTTTGAGCCGCATCGGGGGCGCGTACTGCTGGACGGAGTCGATATCGCCCAGGCGGATCTGGGCGAAGTAAGGCGCAGGTTTGGCATCGTGCCGCAGGACGCCGTCATGTTCTCCGGGACCATTGCCGACAACATCAGGTACGGGCGCCTGGATGCGTCTCCCGAAGCGATCGAGAAAGCTGCCGACGCGGCGCATATCGGGAGGTTTGTTCGTAGTCTTCCGCGGGGTTTCGACACCGAGGTCGGCGAGCGCGGTGTGCGCTTGTCCGGGGGGCAAAAGCAGCGCATAGCCATAGCCCGGGCAATTTTGCGGGATCCACCGATCATGTTGCTCGACGAGGCCACCAGCGCCTTGGATGCGGAAAGCGAGCGGGCGGTTCAGCTTGCCCTGGAAGAGCTGAGTCAGCATCGGACCGTGATAGTGATCGCCCACCGGCTGGCCACAGTGATCAACGCGGACCGAATCATCGTGATGGACCAGGGGCGGATTATCGGCACCGGGACTCATGCTCAGTTGGTACAAAGCAATGAGTTGTACGCACGTTTGAGTGCCTTGCAGTTTTCGACGTCGGCGCCCGCCGCTGGCGTATAAGTTTGTTTCCCGATGCGCGCCGGCAGAAAATCGATTCTATCGAGGCCCAGATCACCAGATTTCAGGGGTGATAGGGGGTTGTTTGTGACCTGCGCCCTGCGGATAGTTGGCGGCGACCGAAACGGCGTTACGTTGAGGATGCTCTGAACAAATCCTTCGACAAGCTCAGGATGAACGGTAACCTGTTGATTCCGTTCGTGGTGAGTCGTGAGCCTGCCGAAGGGTCGAACCATGAACAGAATCGAATTATTCAGCGTCTCCTTAACGGAGTGACCATGGACAGGCGATCGACCAAGCCGGTGTTGATTCTGTTTTTCTTGGCCAAGGGCATTTGGGGCGATAGCGGGAGAGGTCCGCACAAGTGATCATTCCGGTCATCCTGTCCGGCGGCGCCGGCACCCGGCTTTGGCCGCTTTCGCGAGAGCTTTACCCCAAGCAGTTCTTGCCGCTGACCGGCGAGCGCAGCCTGCTGCAGCAGACGATTGTGCGCGTGCACGGCTTGGCGAATGTCGCGCCGCCATTGGTGGTGTGTAACGAGGAGCACCGCTTTCTGGTGGCCGAGCAGTTGCGCGAAATCGGCGTTACCGGCGCGCAAATTCTGCTTGAGCCGGTCGGGCGCAATACGGCGCCGGCAGTTGCCTTGGCGGCGCTGAGGCTGCAATCGGCGGGCGATGATCCGCTGCTTCTGGTGTTGCCGTCGGATCACGTCATCGTCGATACGGCGGCATTTCGCGCCGCTGTGACGGCCGGCAGCGCGGCTGCGGCAGGCGGCGCGTTGGTCACCTTTGGCGTTCTACCGACGCGGCCAGAGACCGGTTATGGCTATATCCGTGCCGGTGACCCCGTAGACGCCAAGGGCCCGGCGCGCCGGGTACAGGCTTTTGTGGAAAAACCGGATGCCGCCCGCGCCGCGGCTTACGTGGCCAGTGGCGATTACCTGTGGAACGGTGGCATGTTCCTGTTCTCCGCCAGCGCGTATCTGGCGGAACTGGAACGTCACGCGCCGGCGATTCTTGCGGCTTGCCGGGCGGCCTGCGATGGAATAAGCGCTGATCTCGATTTCGTGCGCGTTCGGCGCGAGCCGTTCCTGGATGCCCCCAGCGACTCCATCGACTACGCGGTCATGGAGCACACCGATCGGGCCGTGGTGGTGCCGCTGGACGCAGGCTGGAGCGACGTCGGCTCCTGGGATGCGCTGCTTGAGGTGCAGGCAGCGGATGCGCGCGGCAACGTCATCTCAGGCGATGTGCTGGCGCAGGATGTGGACGACAGCCTGATCCGCGCCGAGAGCCGGCTGGTGGCCGCGCTCGGTATAAAGAACCACATCATCGTCGAGACAGCCGACGCGGTACTGGTGGCGGACCGCTCGCGGGCCCAGGACGTCAAGCGGCTGGTCGAGCGACTCAAGGCCGAGCGCCGCGACGAACCCCTGGTACACCGCCAGGTGTTCCGGCCGTGGGGTTCTTACGAGGGGCTGGTTCTGACCGAGCGCTTTCAGGTCAAGCGCATCGTGGTCAAGCCGGGCGCCAGCCTGTCGCTGCAGATGCACCACCACCGCGCCGAGCACTGGGTGGTGGTCAAAGGGACCGCGCGCGTCACCTGTGGTGCCGAGGTGAAGCTGCTGGCCGAGGACGAATCGACCTACATCCCGATCGGCACCACGCACCGCCTGGAGAACCCCGGGCGAATCCCGCTGGAAATCATCGAGGTGCAGTCCGGCAGTTACCTGGGCGAGGACGATATCGTGCGCTTCGAGGACAACTATGGCCGTAGCGGCGAGTGATCGTGTCTGCTGGCCGGTTGGCGGGGGTATCGTCACCGCCTGGGCCCGGCGTTTTATCGGTAGGGATGGCGCGCATGGCCCTGGCCAGCAGCTACCGCAAGCTGGGCATGCCCGTGAAGGCGGTGGGCCACCTGCGCAAGGCGCTCGGTCTCGACGACAGCCTCTCGGCGGTCTACCTCGAGCTGGGCCGCAGCCTGGAGGAGGCCAACATGCCGGCCGACG
>NZ_JBFIII010000163.1 GCF_041601295.1 Immundisolibacter sp. | reverse complement strand
TGGCTGAGTTGCAAACGGCATTTGCCGGCGCGGTCCTGAACCACACCGCCGGCATCGAGACTTTTGTCAGCGGCAACGGCCTCGACCCGGCGCAGCGCGTGCAGGTATATCGCAACGCCGTGCGCATCCGTCTGAAGGAAGCCCTGGCCGACGTCTACCCGGTGCTGCGGCGCTTGGTGGGCGACGACTGTTTCGACGCCCTCACCAGCGCATTCCTGAGCCGCCACCCGCCACGGGTCGGCCATCTGCACCCGTTCGGCGCGCAGATGCCGGAGCTGTGCAGCCAGTTGCCGGTTCTGGCCGCCCTGCCCTACCTGCCCGATGTGGCGCGCCTGGAATGGGCCTGGCAACAGGCCTATCACGGTGCCGATGCGCCCCGCGTGTCCATCGAGGACTTTGCCGGCGTGCCGGCCGAACAACACGCGAACATCCGCCTGCAACTGCACCCGAGCGCGCAGTTGCTGCGCTCCGCCTTCCCGGTGGGCCGGATATTCGAGGTCAACCAGGCTGACTACCGCGGTGACGATCGGGTGAATCTCGACCTCGGCGGCGAGTCACTGCTGGTCATCCGCCGCGGCCTGCAGGTGCGAGTCGAGAGTTTGTCTGCTGGCGAATACGCGCTGCTGGCGCAGTTGGACGCCGACATCGACCTGGGCGGCGCACTCGCTTCGGCGTTGACGGCTGAGCCTGGGCTGAATGCCGGCACGGCCCTGGCCGGGCAGGTCACTGCAGGCACCTTTAGCACCCTCTCGATCACCTCAGGTTGAGTTTTCAGGCAGCCCACGGAGGCACGTGTCATGGCTCTTGTCCAAACCGGTTTTAAGCTCACTTCGAGTGTGTATCGCGGCCTGGACTGGTTGGCGCCGCTCGGCGACCTGCTGCTGCGGCTTTACGTCGCCAATGTCTTCTGGAAAGCGGGCCAGCTGAAAATCCAGAGCTGGGACTCGACGTTGTACCTGTTTCGGGAGGAGTACAGCGTCCCGCTGCTGGCGCCAGAGCTGGCCGCCTATATCGGCACCGGGGTGGAACTTTTCTTCCCGGTGTTGCTGGCGTTTGGCCTTGCCGGGCGCTTTGCGGCCATGGTGCTGTTCGTGTTCAACATCATTGCCGTGGTGTCCTACCCAACGCTGAACGCTCAAGGCATTGCCGACCACCAACTGTGGGGCCTGCTGCTGGGACTGCTGATCCTGCGTGGCCCGGGCAAGCTGTCCCTGGACCACTGGCTTTGGCCAGCGCTGCGCCGACGTATCGATGTTTGAATTGCGTTTGTTCAGGTGCAGTGCGAGGCTGACGGCAACCGCCGATTGAGGGCTACCGCATGGGCCGACCCGGCAGCCATCGTCCAGGCCGATTGGCCGCGTGGAGTCTGACGCTTGCGCTAGTCGGCTGCGCCACCCCGCCGGTGGTGGTGGACTACGCCGAATACCGCACGGCGCCTGAACGCTACGCCGAAGCCGACGCTATCGTGCGTACCGATCTGGCAACTTTGCTCAGCAATGCCGACACCCTTGCCGGTCGGCGCGTGGAGCTGGCCGGGCAGGTCGATTACCGCGGCCACGTTGGTTATTTCTATTGGCATTTCTTGCTCACCGATGTCCAGGGCCAGACGCTGCGCTGTTACGAGCGCGAATACCGCGTGGACAGCTGGATCTGGGCGCGAACACTGGCGCGCCGGGCGGACACCGACGACGGAACCCTCAAGGTCGCCGGCCGTTACAAGCCACCGCAAGGCCTCGAACTCGACTGGATCGAATACAAAGGTCATCACGTAGACACCGACTACCACCCGCCGCGACTGCTGCTGCCCTGGTACTGAGCTGAACTTCCAACGGAAGTGACCGTGATGGCAGACAGACAACGGCTTCCTCTATCCCGGAGGTCGGCGCGGTCATCGAGCGCCTGTCCTACGACCCGCACGGCAAGCGCCGTAACGTGGACTGGAGCACCCCGGCCCAGGCGCTGCTGGCGGTCAACACCGACCGCGGCTTCACCGGTCACGAGCACCTGGACGAGATCGGCCTGATCCACATGACAAAATCGCTGGGAGCGATTTTGAACCGCCGCAGGCGGGCCGCACCGGGGCGAGGGCAGGGATCGCCCGAGTAGTGGTCGGGTCTACGACCCGACCCTGGGCCGTTTCCTGTCGGCCGACCCCTACGTGCAGTTTCCCGAGACCACCCAGGGTCTTAACCGCTACACCTACGTCAACAACAACCCGCTGTCCCTGACCGACCCGACCTGGCTGTTTATCGGCAAGCTGTTTAAGTCCATCGGCAAGGCCTTCAAGAGCGTGTTTAAGGCCATCGGCAGCCTGTTTAAGAATCCGTATGTGAGGCTGGCGATTGGCGTGGCGGCGGGTTTTTATGGGGGCCTTGGCTTCGCGCAGGCGCTGGGCTACGCCAAGACAGCCGTCGCCTACCACGTGGTAGCCGGCGCTGCCGGCGGGTTCATTGCAGGCGGGATCATCGGCGGCAATCTGGAGAGTGCCTTTATGGGGGCGGTCACCGGAGCAGCATTTGGGGCTATTGGCGGTTATGGGCAGAATTGGGGCTTGACCAAGCAGGTGGCTGCGCACGCCCTGACCGGGGGCACCACCGCCCGCATCCAGGGTGGTAGCTTCCAGAGCGGTATGCTGTCGGCGGGATTTGCCCAGTGGGCCAGCCCGCTGGTTGATCAGATCAAGCTGTCCTCGCAGTTTCTCTCACGGGTGGGGCGTAGCATGACCGCGGCCGTCATCGGCGGTGCCGCCTCGGTCGTCGGAGGCGGCAAGTTTGCCAACGGGGCCGTCACCGCGGCGTTTGCCAGGACGTTTAATGATGAGGTTACGCTGGAAACAATGGAAGCCCTGAAAAACCCTCGTCCAACAAGAGTTTATTTGACAGAAGACTACACATACCGAGATCTTATGCCCGTTGACACGTTATTAACACAACTCCCACCAGGAAGAATTGTGAAGTTCGTGACGACTGTTTTAAAGTACGCTGGCATTGATATTCAGGTAGGAGAGCGACCTTATACCTTCGGTACGACATGGGACGTTTACTCAGACACAATCCAGGTGTCGCGCGATGACTACAGCAGGGTGACGAGCCAGAGTTATGTTCTAAGCTCTATTCCGACAGGAAAGCCACAACAGGTAATACCACCTGACTATAGTCCCTATATAGAAAAGAATTACCGAGTCTGTGCTGGCTATGGAACCTATCGACGTCCCCCCGGTTTTGAGTAGCACGGCGATTTGGAGTCCAATCCCACCTGACCAGGAGATTGGACGTGAAGAAGCGGTTTTCCGAAGAGCAGATCATTGGCTTCCTGCGTGAAGCCGACGCCGGCATGGCGGTCAAGG
>NZ_JBFIII010000162.1 GCF_041601295.1 Immundisolibacter sp. | reverse complement strand
GGACCGATCAACCGGGCATAAGAGGTCAGCCGTGCATCCGCTCAGAACTGATAAGTAATACGCGCCACGAACTGGTCACGGTCGTGCAAGGTACCCAGCAGGCGGGTGTCGTTCTGGTCGCTGCCGGTTATGCCAAGATTGGTCTTCTCGACATGCCGCGGCAGGAAGATGTCCGCCTCGAAGCGCAGCCGCCAGTGATCGCCCATGGCGATGTCCAGCGACGGAATCATAAACGCGTCGAAACTACCAAGATCCACACCAAACGCAAACCCCGGTGTCACCGTATCGTACTTGTACGGGAAGCTGAAGGCGTTGGTCAGGATGGTCTGGTGCTCGCGTCGCGCTGCGCCATAGCCGAAGTTCTCATTGATATCGTCATCACGGTCATAGTTCATCACCCAGGTGTCGAACAACTGCACAGTCCAGAACGTGGGTCGCGAGGTACCCAGAGTGTTCATGGTCCAGTTCAGTTGCTTGTCCAGGCCGAGCATGATCTTGAGAGTGTCCTTTTCGACGATGGGCCCCAGCCCGGGCACTGACAACGACGCACCAACCGGCGCAATGGGATTGCCCAAGGGGTCCGTGGTAAAGCCGCCAGTACCCGGCGTGTAGTTGCTGACCGGGTTGTTAATATCGTTCAACAGCACGATGCCAGGGAAAAAGGCCGGGCCACCCGCCGCCGCATTAACACCACTCAGGTACGAGAACAGATCCACAAACGTGTTGGTGCCGGTGTTGTAGGCCTTGTTAGGCGTCAACGCCACCTCTGTGCGCAGCACCGAATCCAATAGACCCGAATAGGCGTTCAGAGTAATACCGTAGGTTTCCGTCATCGGGAAAATCAGCTCCGTCAAACGGAAACTGCCACCTTCCCATTGGCCAAGATTAGTGCTTCCACCGACCAGTGGGTTACGCACCACCAAGCCATCATTACTCAGCCCCCGATAGTAATTAAGGGAGTAGCCTATTTGTTTGAACGTGCCGGACCAGCGAAAGCCATAGTTGGCGTCGTTCTCGTCACCCAAGTTATGGTGATAGTTGTAACTACCAAGCAGCGAGCTTGTGACACCTGCCGCAGCCCATGGCGCCGGCGACCAGCGTCCGCCGTTGATGGGACCCGTTTCACCCATATCGTCGCCGTTATCCCAGCCGGGACGGTAAATCAGCTGCAGGGCACCGGCCAGTTCCGGGATGTCGATGGTGACGTTACCCAGAATCAGCGGCTTGCGCAGCTCCTCGTTTTCGGTTTCCAGGAACGAACGCCAGCGCAGATCGTAGCCGTGAATGATATCCATGGCGCGGAAGAAGTCCGTCTCGCCCCATACTACCTGCTGCTTGCCCAGCTTGAAGTGAGTGCGCTCGCCAATGGAGAACGTGACAAACGCCTCGCGCAACTCGGTCGAGTCATACTGCTTCAGGGCCAGATCGTCCTGGGTGCCGGCCCCGAACCCGACCAGCCCGTCCACGAACGGGCAAAATGGCTGAACACACCCCGGCGCACCAAGTAGCGCATTGATATTCGCGGAGGTAAATGCGGAGGCATTGGCAAACCCTGTCGCTCCGACCGGCGCCCCGACCAGCGGCCCAGCCTGCTCCAATGTAGCAAACGCTGGCATCAGCTTGCTGCCATTTTGCAGGTCGCGGTTCCATTTGGTACGGGTCTCGCGGGCGATACGCCCGATGCCGGAGATCTGGAACGGACCAAAGTCCGCCGTGGCCTCCAGCTTGCCACTGTGGCGCCACATGGACAGATCACCCTTGCCGTCAAATTTCTCGCCTGTCAAAAACAAGCCACTGGTATCACCGGTAGCCTTGAATTCGTCACTGGGCTGCAGATTGACCGACAGGTGCTCCCGGACGTAACCGGAGTAATCGAACGTCACGGCTTGCGCCGGACTCGCCACCAGCATGGCACAACCTAGCATGACCCCCAGCGCCACCGGCACAGCCGGGCGACGCAGACTCACTTTCTGCAATTCCATCTTGGACCCCCATACGCTAGAGCTTGTGGCAGCTGCCTTGGCTCGAACTATTCCCTGCCAACCCCCAGCTTATGCCAGGGACCTGTCCTGTGCCTGAGATGTCAGACACCCTCCCAAAAAACCCGGACTCAGCCCGTATCAAGAACGGTCTCAGTGTACAACCGCCACCGCGATTCGCCACAACCGAATGATCTGGCGCGGGCAGTAGAACCTGATGATCAGCGGGCCTGATAGAAACTTGCCCGCATATATAACTCAATAAGCTGCGTGATAGATACGCTGCGAGTTGGCGCCGTCCTTTTCAATGCCCCCCCGCATCCCGCGAGAGACCACGTCTACTTAAATTTAAAGAGGGCCGCCGCAAGCCTGCGGCGGCCCTCAGGTATCGCTGCAAACGGGCAGGCGCCCGTCGCTGAATCTTACTGCAACATCCGCGGCAGGGCTTCCGGTGAGTAATCAGCGGCCTTGGCACCTTCCGGGTTGTGGTGGAACCCGGTCGAGTACCCAAAGGCCGTCGCGTGCAGGCGCTGCACATCCAGGCCGATCACTCCGGTCACGGTCGGACCGCTCTGGCCGTCGTCCCACTTCCAGTCCTTGTACGCCACAAACAGGGTGTGCCAGTGCTCGCCCTTGCGGTCGTAATGGTCCTGCCAGTAGAACTTGGGCGCACCCAGCGTGGCGCCCACGAACATGTGCCGACGGCTCACCAGGTGGTTGTTCTTCGGCTTCCCTTCCAGCTCGTAGACGTCCTTGATCTCGTAGTTGTCCGGCTGGAAGTTCCAGTGCGGCGGCTCGCTCAAACGCATGAACGGGTACTTCGCCTCACCGGACGCGCTCTCGTCCATCGGCGGCAGGATGGACTTGTCCACGCCCAGGGCCTTGCGCACGCCCAGAATCTTCCAGCTCTCGTACCAGGTCGGGTCCAGGTTCAAACCGAAGGTGTCGTCAAACAACAGATCGGTACCCTGCACCGGATCGGCCCAGGCACCGCTGGACAGGCGCCGCACCCGGCGCAGGCTCTTGATGTAGGCATACACGTCCGGCAGGCGGCCGTCGGCGTAGTTCACCGTCAGCAGGCCCAGCCCGCGCGTGTCGTTCGGGTAGACGTTGATCAGCGCCTCATACTTGGCGATGGTCTTGTCCAGAACGTGCGGCTCGCTCATGCGCCCGGACATCAGGAAACGCCGATACACCCAGCCCTGCTCTTTCTCAAGACCACGCTTGCCGTCGATGATCAGGAACGTCAGCGGCTGCAGGTTCATGGCATCGCCCAGCCAACCGAAGCGCAGGACGTTGTAGACCAGCTTGTAGCCGGCGTCCGGGTCGGCCGGATCCAGATCCGGAAACGGCACACCCGTGGTGTAGTTCACCAGGTGCTTGTCGGCATCCAGGCTGGCCTCGCCCTTGTGCTTTTCGGTCAACGCCAGCACCGCCGGCGTTACGTTGGGCGGCGTGGCGCGGGTCAGGTTCATGACCCAGCCGAACTGCCGAATCATCTTTTCCTGCTGGCCAACCAGCACGCTGCGAATGGGTTGTCCGTCCAGGGTCTTGTCCAGCAGGCTGTCGATGCTCGCGGCGTTGAGCACCG
>NZ_JBFIII010000161.1 GCF_041601295.1 Immundisolibacter sp. | reverse complement strand
CTACGTGCAGCGGCCGGGCAGCCTGACCCATGACGGCACGGCGCCAGGACACTGGAAACGGCAGTCTCTCGCGCGACTGCTGGCGGATGCCGACTTCGCGCCGTGGCACACCGCGCTGCGGCACCGGCTGGCGGAGCTGCACGCGCAGGAGGCCGTGTTTCACGGCCGGCACGGCGACCGCCGCCGGGCGATGCAGGCGGCCTGGCGGTCGCTGCGAGCACAGCCGACGGCGGCCGGTGGCTGGCTGGCGATGGCCAAAGCTGTGGCCAGGTTAGGCTGATGCGTTTAACAAGGCATTTGCCCCGGAAGGCGCTGCTGCGCCACCACGCGCTGGGCGTTCCACGCTTTTGTAGGATCGGCTTCAGCCGCGAACTCCTTCACTCCCCGGCCTGACTGGTCCCCGCATGGCTTCCATTCGCAAATCCCTGGCGATCTCGCTCACCGAGCGCTACCTGATTACCGGTGTGCAACTGGTGAGCACCATGGTGCTGGCGCGGTTGTTGTCGCCCCACGAAATCGGCGTCTATTCCGTAGCGACGGTATTCATGGGATTGATCCAGGCCTTTCGCGACATGGGGGTAGGCCAGTACCTGGTGCAGGAGGCCGAGCTGACCCGCGACAAAATCCGTACCGCCGCGGGCGCGGTCTTGTGTACATCGTGGCTGCTGGCACCCGTGGTGTTTTTCGCCGCCGGGCCGGTCGCGGCGTTTTATCGCGAGCCGGGCCTGGCCGACGTGCTGCATGTGCTGGCGCTGAACCTGCTGCTGATCCCGTTCGGTGCCACGGTGCAGGCTTTCTTGCACCGGCACATGCGTTTTACGCCGCTGCTGGTGATCCGGCTCGGCTCCACCGTGGTCCAGGTGACCACGGGTATTGTGCTGGCATGGTCGGGTTACGGGTTCATGAGCCTTGCCTGGGCTTCTGTGGCGGGGGTGCTGGCCACTATCGTGCTGGTGAATTTTTTTCGCCCGCCAGAATTGCGGGTGCTGCCCAGTTTTCGTCGCATGGGAAACGTGTTCCGCTTCGGTGGCAAGGCCATATCCATGACTTTGCTCACGGAACTCAGTACCGGTTTGCCGGAAATGATCGTTGGCCGCACGCTCGGCATGGAGCCGGTAGGCATCTATAACCGCGCCCGGGGGCCGTTACGGTTATTCAGCCGCTTGTTCAGTGGGTCGATCTTTGCCGTTGGCATGCCGCATTTTGCCCGCCTGCATCGCGAGAGCAGGCCCCTTTTGGCGGACTATCGGCGTGGAGCCGAGTGCGTGCTGGGGATTGCCTGGCCACTGTTTGCGCTGATGGCGCTGTTCGCGCTGCCGATGGTGGGAGTGCTGTACGGCCCACAATGGCGGGAAAGCGCTGCCCTGATACCCATCATGTGTCTTAGTGCCAGTATCGGCATGATGTTGCCGCTGTCCCACGAGTTGCTGATAGCCACCGGCCGGGTCAACCGAGCGCTGGGTCAGGTAGCCCTGCAAACCGCACTGGCTGCCGGCGTTCTGGTTCTGGCTTCGCCTTATGGCCTGATGGCACTGGTCCGGGCCGCTGTCGCACTGGCGGTAGTCATCGTGCTTTGGCGATATTTCCTGCTGCGTGGCTGGGCATTGGCGCGCGGGGCCTTGCCTGCCATGGTGGCACGGGGGTGTGGGGTGACGGCGGCTACTGCTGCGGGCCCTTTGCTGGTGCGCCTCTGGCTGGGACCGGACCCGGCCCAGCCGTTGCTGGCGTTGGCGCTGGCGGGTGCTCTGGCGGTGCCCGGCTGGTTGATTGGGATCGCCCTGACTGGCCACCCGTTGGCGCACGAAGTGGCACGCGGGGCGAAGCGGATTGCACCGCGGGCGCCCGTCGCATGGATGCTGCGACGGGTGGCGGCTGGTGGCTGAGCCGGTGCCGTTGCGTACAGGGAGGCGGCTGTGCTGACAGTGTTATTCGCCACGCGTAATGGCGCGCCTCGTTTGCCCCGGGTGCTGCAAGCATTTTCGGCATTGGCGCAGCCGGCGGGTGGCTGGAAGCTGGTGGTGGTCGAGAACGCGAGCACCGATAACACCGGCGAGGTCCTGCAAAATTTCGTCGGCGATCTGCCGCTGACGGTACTCAGCCAGCCCAAGCCTGGCAAGAACAGCGCACTCAACCTCGGGCTGAACGCGGCCGAAGGCGACCTGGTGGTATTGACCGACGACGATGTGTTGCCGGCCGCGGATTGGCTGGTGCGCCTGCGCACCGTGGCAGACGAAAATCCGGCGTACGACCTGTTCGGTGGGCGCATCGTGCCGACTTTCGAAGTCGAGCCCCCGGGCTGGCTGCTGCACTGGGCGCCGCTGGATATGGCGTACGCCGCAACCCCTGCCGATTTGGCGGCCGGACCGGTAGACCCGGCCATGGTGTGGGGTGGCAACATGATGGTGCGCTGGCGCGTGTTTGAGGCTGGGCACAGATTCGATGAGAACATTGGGCCGACCTCCAGCGTCTACGCCATGGGCAGCGAGACTGAATTCACACTGCGCGTGGCGCAAGCCGGGCACGGCAGCTGGTTTTGTCCCGAGGCGGTGGTCGAACACCTGGTACGGGCTGAGCAGATGACCGAGCAGTGGCTGTTCGGGCGCGCAATGCGCTATGGGCGGGGAGCCTTGGTGCGGGAACTGGCGCAGGGCCAACACGGTGGCCCGCGGCTGGGGGGCGTGCCGCGTAGTCTGTGGGGAGACGTGATCACCCTGGCTTACACCCTGGCCCGTGCCCGGCTGAGCCGGGATCACCGATGGCGGCTGCATGCCCGACTGCGCTTCAGCGAAGCGCTCGGCCGGGTCTTGCAGGCGCGCGCCCTGGCCAAGGCCGGCATCCGGGTGCAGGGTGACGATGGGGTGCAGGCATGACGCCCGGCGCGGCCATTGTTATCCCCAGTTATGGCCGGCCAGATCTGCTGCGCCGCACCCTGCAAAGCCTGGTCGATGCGCGGTGGCCGCCGTCGTTCGCCGGCGTGTGGGTGGTGGAGAACGGCCCGCAAACGGGTCTGCAGGCGCTGTGCCAAGAGTTCGCGACGCGGCTGCCATTGCATTATGTCCACGAGCCGCAGCTTGGCTTGTCGGCAGCGCGTAATGCCGGGGCCAAGTCCTGCCAGGGTGAGGTGATCCTGTTTCTGGATAACGATTTGCGGGTTGAACGGGACGCGCTGCAGGCTTACGCTCAGGCGTTCGCCGATTATCCCGAGGCGGGTGCCTTCGGCGGGCCGCTACGCCCGGATTATGAAATGCCGCCACCGGCCTGGCTGTCGGGCTATCTGCCGTGGTCGGTGGTGGGGGTGGATTACGGCCCGGACAACCGGTTCATGGATGAAGCGCGGCTCGTCGGAGGTAACCACGCCATCACATGGGTGGCGCTGACCGAGGCCGGTTTTTTCGACGCCATTGGGGCCACCGGAACGCGCGGCGGCGTGGGCGAGGAAACCCGTCTTCAGGAACGCATCTTGGCCGGTGGGCGGCGGCTGGTGTACGTGGCCGGGGCGGCAGTGTGGCACCACGTTCCGGCTGACAACTGCAGCCCGCAATGGGCGCTTGGTCGGGTGTTTCGGCACGGCCTGACGCGCGGCGT
>NZ_JBFIII010000160.1 GCF_041601295.1 Immundisolibacter sp. | reverse complement strand
CACCCAGGCCGCGGCATGACCGCGCTGGCGACGTTCCAGCGCGCACTGGCCACGCATGTACTCGACGGCACAGCGCCTGCTGCCGGCCTGATCGACGGGGGTGCGCATTTTTCCGTCGCGCAACGACTGGCGGTGTACCACCAGGCCTATCGCCTTCGGCTTGCCGAGGCACTCGCGGCCGATTTTCCGGTCCTGCACAGCCTTCTCGGCGAGGCCGGGTTCGAGCGCCTCACCGCGGCCTACATTGCCGCCCAACCGTCGCACTCGTTCACGCTGCGCGATTTCGGGGCGGCGCTGCCGGGATTTCTTGGCCACCACGCCCCTTACCGGCGCCGACCCTGGCTCAAGGCCGCGGCGGCATTCGAGTGGACGTTGTTGGCCGCATTCGATGCCGCCGATGTTCCGCCCTTGAGCGCTGCCGACCTCGCCAGCGTGCCGGCCGAACAGTTTCCGCGCCTGCGGTTTCGCCTGCAGCCGGCGCTGCACCTGCTGCGCCTGACGTGGAACATCCCGGCTACCTGGCGCGCGGTGCAAGCCGGGGAGCAAGCCCCGGCGCCACAACGCCTGCCTGTGCCAACGTGTTGTTTGGTGTGGCGCCGGGAGGAGCGGGTGTACTTTCGCTCCCTGCCCGACGACGAAGCTGCGCTGCTGAAGGCCGTGCGTCGCGGTCGCAGCTTTGCCAGCTGTTGCGACGCCATGACGCGCGCCGGCACGGCGCAGGATCCCGCACGCCGCGCCGCCGAGCTGCTATCCACCTGGCTGGCGGATACGCTATTGATCGCAGCATGACCAGGGCCATGGGAGGAAGGGAATTTGTTACCCGCCGGCAGGGACGGGTATCCAGGGAAGAGCTGAACAGTTCAGCGTTTCCCTACGGCACTTTCGATGGTGGCTATGGGTGGACTCGAACCACCGACCCCGGCATTATGAGTGCCGTGCTCTAACCGGCTGAGCTACATAGCCATGTCCCGGGCGGGGCGCACATTCTAGCAGCAATGGCCCCGATCACCTGAACGGGTGCAGGCGGGTTTTGTCTGCGTCAGCCTGGGTTAATCTCGCACCGAGCCCGAGGAAGCATTCCGTGTATCTACTGTTCCGTCGCAGCGGCCGGGCGCTGCCAGCCGCTGTCGTGGCGTTGACTTTGTTGCTATCCGGCTGTGGCCAGACTGGCCCGCTTTACCTGCCGTCGCCACAAGCGCCGGCCAGCCCCGCCGACACGGCACCGGAAGCCCCTTCGCCCGCGCCATGACCACGCTGGACTACCGCGACCACGCGCTGCACCTGGAGCGGGTCGCGCTGGCCGCGGTGGCGGAGCTGTTCGGCACGCCCTGCTACGTTTACTCCCGCGCCGCCATCGAGGCGGCTTACCGTGCCTACGACAGCGCTTTCGGCGCCACCGCTCACCGCGTCTGCTACGCCGTCAAGGCCAACTCCAACCTCGCCGTGCTGAATGTGCTGGCGCGCCTGGGCGCCGGCTTCGACGTGGTGTCGGGCGGCGAACTGGCGCGGGTGCTGCGCGCCGGTGGCAAGGCCAATCGGGTGGTGTTCTCCGGCGTTGGCAAGAGCACCGAGGAACTGCGCCAGGCACTCGCGGCCGGCATTGCCTGCTTTAATGTGGAATCGGCCGCCGAGCTGGAACGCCTGAACCAGGTGGCGACTGAACTGGGCCTTCGGGCGCCGGTGGCGCTGCGCGTGAACCCGGACGTCGACGCCGGCACCCACCCCTACATCTCGACCGGCCTTAAGGAAAACAAGTTCGGCATTCCGGCCGACGACGCGCTGGCGCTTTACCGCCGCGCGGCCAGCCTGCCCGGTCTGCGCGTGTACGGCGTCGCCTGCCACATCGGCTCGCAGATGACAGACCTGGCGCCACTGCGCGAGGCGGCCGGGCGCATCGCCGCGCTGCGTCTGACCCTGCTGGCGGAAGACATCGCCATTGATCATGTGGACCTTGGCGGTGGACTCGGCATTGCCTATCGCCACGAGGTGGTGCCGAGCGCCACCGATTACGCCGCGGCCATCGGCGAGCCGTTCGCCGGCAGCGGGGTGGAGATTTCGATCGAGCCGGGTCGCTCCATCGTCGGGCCCGCTGGCGTGCTGCTGACGCGTGTGGAATATCTGAAGCCCGGTGCCGGGCGTAATTTCGCCATCATCGATGCGGCGATGAATGACCTGCTGCGTCCTGCCCTGTACGACGCGCATCACGCGGTGTTGCCGCTGCGCCAGGCCGGTGGCCAGACCAAGGTTTGGGAGCTGGTCGGGCCGGTATGCGAGAGCGGCGATTTCCTCGCCCACGCCCGCTCGCTGGCGCTGGCCGAGGGCGATGTGCTGGCGTTGCGCGACGCGGGTGCCTACGGCTTTGCCATGAGCAGTAACTACAACACCCGGCCCCGACCGCCCGAGGTCATGGTGGACGGCGACAAGGCTTACCTGATTCGCGCCCGCGAGACGCTGGACGATCTGTGGCGCGGCGAGGAAATGCTGGCGAACTGAAACGCCGACAGGGCGGTGGCACATCGCGCCCCACCGCCCAGCGACGGCTCAATCAGAACGAGAAACCGACGCCGGCGTTCACGCCACGGTCATCCAGGTCCGAGGTCGGGCCGTTCTTGTCCATGTAGTCGAGCTTGAGCACCACCTGCTCCGACAGCCAGTAGTTAAAGCCCACGTCCACTTGCTTGAACGCGCTGTCGGCGCTGTTGCCGGCGGCGGTATCCCAGCGGTTGTAGCGCGCGAACACGCCCCACCGGTCGTTGAAGCGCCAGGATGGCTCCACGTACCAGCCGTTCTGCTGGTCGCGGCCGAGTGCCTGCGCCTGATCGCCGCCGATGTCCCAGCCGGCGTACAGCGCTCGCAGACCGAATGGGCCACGTTGCAGCACGGCGTGTGTCTCCCACAGGAAGGCACGTGCCCGCTCACCCGTGCCTTGCGTCAGGTCGTCCTGGTACTGCCCGGAAAGCGCCAGCTCCAGACCGGGAATGCCCTGATAACGGATTCGCGCGGTCATGGCCGGGTCTTCCGCTACGGCTTCGGACACTTTCTGCCGGCCACTGCGCGTGAGAAATGCGCTGCTGCCGGTGGTCGGCACATTCAATCCGGAGTGGGCGGCGAGGTTGTAAGCCCAGCCGGGAGCGATATCGCCGTGCAAGCCAATGCCGCCTTCCCACCAGGTGGTCGGGATGATGTTGGTCTCGACCGGATTGCGCTCCACGCCGTAGAAGGTATCCGGCTCGTGGTGCTCGTTCAGGATGCCCAGCGGCAACAGAAACAAGCCGACCTGGGCGTGCTGGTTGTCGGTGAGATCACGTTCGATATACGCCTGTTCGAGTTCGACTTCGCCTTCCTTGCCCTCGCCGGCCAGCGCATGCTCAAGCTCAAGCTCGGCGAATAGCCGCGTGCGGGCGTCGAACTCGTGCCCAAGGAACAGCACGAAGCGATGGAAGTCGATCTCGTCCTTGCTCTGCAGGCTGTTCCAGTGCATTTCGCCATAGGCACCGAGGCTGGTCTTCTCGGCCCAGGACGGGCCGCGGGCGGTAGCCGCCTGCTCGGCCTGCTCCACTGCCTCGCCGGTCGCGGCCACCTGCTCCTTGATCTGCTGGTTTTCGGCCTTGAGCGCCCGAATTTCCTGTTGCGCAGCCTGCAATTGAGCTTGCAGCTGCACCAGTGTCTGTTCGATGGCCTCGATGGAGCTGGCGCCGTGT
>NZ_JBFIII010000159.1 GCF_041601295.1 Immundisolibacter sp. | reverse complement strand
GGATACCGGCACTGACACGTCGTTCTTGATGCTGGCGCCTTCGTGGCGTTGCACCTCGGCGACCGCTTCGCGCAGGCGCCAGAAGTCGCCGCCCTGCGCCTGACTGGCGGCTACCGCGGCGTCGGTGATGACACCGCTCGTCAGGCATTGCTCCAGCACCGGTTCGAGGGCCGCCCCAAGACCGGCGCTGGCACTGGAACTCGACAGCTCCACCAGCAGGTACCACGGCGAGCGCGTACCGAGCGGATCGCGGGCTCCGGGCAGGTGACGCAGCACGAAATCAAGCGCCAGGCGCGATACCAGTTCGCAGCCCGTAACCGTATCGCCGCTGGCCGCGCGCAGGCGACCGAACACGGTCAGGCAGGCGTCGACTGACGGACAGGCCAGCCAGGCGGTAACCGTTTCGCGGGGCAACGGAAACAGCTTGACCACCGCCGCGGTGATGATGCCGAGCGTGCCCTCGGCGCCGATGAACAGCTGCTTCAGGTCGTAGCCGGTGTTGTCCTTGCGCAGGGCGGTCAGGCCGTCCCAGACCTGCCCATCCGCCAGGACTACTTCCAGCCCCAGCGTCAGTTCGCGGGCATTGCCGTAACGCAGCACATTGGTGCCGCCGGCATTGGTACTGAGTACGCCACCCAACTGCGCGCTGCCGTCAGCGCCGAAGCTGAGCGGAAACAGGCAATCGTGAGCCGCCGCCGCCTCACGAACACGCTGCACAATGCAACCGGCCTCGGCGGTCAGGGTGAAATCAGCCGCATCGACCGTGCGGATACGATTCAGCCGCTCCAGACTCACGATCACCTGCCGCGCCGCATCCTGCGCCACCGCCCCCCCACACAGGCCGGTATTGCCGCCCTGCGGCACCAGTGCCAGATCCAGCTCCCCGCAGGCGCGCACCAATGCCGATACGGCCGCCGTATCCTGCGGCAGTGCCACAGCCAGCGCGGCGCCGTGGTACAGACCACGCTGTTCGGCCAGGTACGGCGCCATGGCGTCCGCCTGGGTGCGCCAGTCGCAGCCCGGCGTAGTGGCCAGGCGCGCCAGCAACTCGGCCCGCTGCGGGCTGTTCATGCGGTACGCGGAACGGCGCTCACGCCGTCACCCGGCACAGGTCGACCTCACCGCCGCAATAGACGTTGAACGCCATCGCCGCGGCGCAGGCGCGGCGCGCCAGTGTCTCGGCGTCGGCCTCGGCCTCGTACAGCGCATGCAGGGCACCCAGGGCGAATTCGGCGCCCGACCCCACCGCGTAATACTGCTGAAATTCGGTCACGCTGGTGTCCGACGACACAAAGAAAATCCCGCCTGGATTCACCAGCAGAAACGAAGCATCCAGATCGCCAAACGGTGAGCGGTCTTCTTCGTTCTGGCACTGGTCGTTGACCAGGGAGTACTGCTCGTGCAACACCTTCCAGAAAGCCTGAAAAAAACGAAACACGTCGCGTTCGGTATCGAGTTTTGGCGCCCGCCGGCGGGCCAGAAAATCCGTCAGGATGTTGGCATACAGGCCCCAGCCGCTGGTCGCCAGATGATTAGCGCCCACGGTCAGGATCTTCTGGGTCCGGTGATTGGCAATCGGCGCCCGGTTCTGGCCAAAATTGTTCTGGGTGTCGGCGGCGAGTACGATCTCGCTACCCTTGCGCACGGCAACAGCTATGGTCATGGCAGCACATCCGGGGTGAGGGACACGCAATGCTATCAGCCGCCTGACACCGCTGCCGGCCGCGACAGCACAGGAAAACCCCCATGCAGCAACTGTTCCCCGACTTATGGCAGACCGCCGCCGAGCACCCGTTCGGCCCCGACGTGAGCACCCACGCCTACCTGTGGCTGCGCCCGGGCGGCAACGTACTGTTCTACAACACGGGCCTGCCCGCCGAACTGGACACCATCGAGCGGCTCGGCGGGATTGCCTGGCAGTACCTGAGCCACCGCGACGAAGTGGCGCCCGGGCTGGCCGAAATTCGCCGCCGCTTCAGCGCCCTGCTGTGTTGCCATGCGCTGGAAGCGCCCGCGGCCGAACGCGTCTCACCGGTCGACATCGCCTTTGCCGGCCCGTGCCTAGCCCTGCCAGGTCTCAACGTCATCCCCACGCCCGGGCACACCGCCGGCAGTACCTGTTTTCGGGTCGACGCGGCCGGTGATCTGACTTACCTGTTCACTGGCGACACGCTGTTCCCGGACGGTGCCGGCTGGGGCACTTACGTTGCCAAGGGGGATCGCCCGACCTTGCGCCGCAGCCTTGAGCTGCTGCGCAGCCCCACCCCCGATGTGGTGCTGTCCTCGGCCGCCCGGCATCCGGATGGCTACCGCAGGACGGACCGCAACGGCTGGCAGCGAATCCTGGACCGGACCATCGACGACCTGCGCTGAGCAGAAACGTACGCGCCCATTCAGGGTGCCAGACCAGGGCTCGCTGTAACGGCTGGGATTTTTATCCCCCGTTTCCCCTACACTGCAAAACACCTTGCAAAACCCAGGGAGGAGTCATGGCAACACAGCGCGGCCTGCTGGCAGGGACGATCGCATTGATGCTGACAGGCCTGAACGGCGGCCTGGCCAACGCCGCCGGCGGCTACTTCGCCATGGGTTACGGGCCAATCGCCCGGCAGATGGGCGGCGCGACCACGGCCGTCACCGGCGACGCCTTCGCCGGTGCGTCCAACCCCGGCAAGCTGGCGTTCGCCGGGGACCGGCTGGACCTGGGGATGGAGCTGTTCATGCCGAGCCGGCGCATCGAGCGCACCGGCAGCGACAGTCCCTATGATTTTCACTCGGTCAGCCGAAACAGCCTGTTCCTGATCCCCGAGGGCGCCTACAGTCACCAGATCAACGACCGCTTCGCCTGGGGCATCGCCGTCTACGGCAACGGTGGGCTCAATACCGAATACAACGACACCACCGGCGTGCCGGGCACCAACGGCAACCCGGCCGCCTGCGGCGCGGCGCCGGCCAATTTCCTGCTCGGCTGCGGCAAGCTCGGTTTCGATCTCACGCAGCTGGTAGTGGCGCCCACCGTGTCGTGGCGCATCAACCCGCAGCACAGCATCGGTATTTCGCCGCTGATCACGGCCCAGCGCTTCAAGGCCTATGGCCTGCAAGCCTTCGCGCCGCTGTCAGAGCATCCAGACCGGGTCAGCAATCAAGGCTACGACCTGGCTTTCGGGCTTGGCCTGCGGATCGGCTGGTATGCCGAACTGGCACCCTGGCTGAGTGCCGGCGCGGCCTATGCAACGCGCACCTACATGCAGGAATTCGACAAGTACAAGGGCCTGTTTGCCGAGGGTACATTCGACATACCAGAGAACCTGAGCGTCGGTCTCGCCGTGCGTCCGGCCGCGGACTGGCTAGTGTCCCTGGACGTGCAGCGCATCAACTTCGCCAGCGTCAACGCGCTTGGCAACGGCGTACTGAACACGCTCGCCGACCCGCTGGGCAAGCCGCTGGGCAGCAGTGATGGCAGCGGTTTCAACTGGCGGGACGCCACCACCTACCGCATCGGGCTGGCCTACACCTGGTCGCCGAGCCTGACCCTGCGTGCCGGCTACGGTTATGGCGAGCGACCGAACGACAACGACATCAACTCGGTCAGCTTCAATATGCTGACGCCCAACCAGTTGCGCCAGGCGAGCGCCGGATTTACCTGGCAGCTGTCCGACCGCCACGAACTACACGGCTCAGTCGGCCACTACTTCGAGAAAACCTACCGCGGACCCTCCGCTGCGCTGCCCGGCGCCAGCGAGAAAATACGTCCGCACGTGGAGATGGTC
>NZ_JBFIII010000158.1 GCF_041601295.1 Immundisolibacter sp. | reverse complement strand
CTTCGAGCGCGACGGGCGCGTATTCCTGGTCACCAGCCGGCATGTGGTGATCGACACGCCCAGCGACCATAACCCCGACCGTCTCGAAATCGAGTTCCACGCCGACGCGCAAAATCTGGTGGCATCGAGTGTGCTGTCGATCCTGCTGTTTCGTGACGGCAAGTCGGTCTGGCGCCAGGGCAAGGATCCCGGCGGCGACATTGACGTGGCGGTGATCGAACTCGACCGCACGGTCCTGCCGGCCTCGGTGCCGCTGCGCTTCTTCACGCCCGCGCACCTGCAAAGCTCGCTGCGGGACGTGGAAGTTGGCACGTCGGTGCTGGTAGTCGGGTTTCCGCTCGGCTTTCACGACACCGTGCATCACCTGCCGGTGGTGCGCCAGGCGGTGATCGCCTCCTCCTTCGGGCTGCGCTTCCAGGGCCAGGGCTATTTCCTGACTGACGCCCGTACCCACCGCGGCACCAGCGGCGCGCCGGTGGTCATGCGCAACGCGTCGAATGACACATCGCTGCCGTGGAAATTGCTCGGCGTGCACTCCTCGCGCATGGATATCGGTAACCGGGACCTGAAGCTCGACGAGTCGCTGGGCCTTAACTGCGCGTGGTATGCGGACATTCTGCTTACCCTGACGGCGGATGCCGCTGACCCCAACCCGCCAGCTCCCACCGTATGACCTCCCACCACAAGGCCAAGCTCCGAGGTAGAAATTAATTATCCAATAAGTTATTAATAGCGCATGACGCCCAAAGACCCCGCAAATCACCCTCCCGGTCAGCGCCGAGCCGGTCGCAGGCCCGGTCGACCAGCCGCTGACCCGGCCGAGCCGGACCAGCGCACGCGCTTGATCGAAGCGGCGCTGGCTGGCTTTGTGCGTCAGGGTATTGCCGCGACAACCCTGCGCGGAATCGCCGCCGAAGCCGGTGTCACCCCGGCGCTGGCGCATTACTACTTCGGCAACAAGCAGCAGCTGGTCCAGACCGTGATCGAGGAACGCTTGCTGCCGGTTCTGGAAACCCTGCACCGGCGCCTGGCCTCGGCCGGAGAAGATGTAAACGCCCTGGTGACCGCCTTCGTGGAAGGCTTTCACGGCGTGGTGGCGCAAGCACCCTGGCTGCCGGCGCTGTGGGCGCGCGAAATCCTGCTGGAGGGGGGCAGCCTGCGTCCACTGCTGATGGACCGGATCGCGCCGCTGGCGCCGCGCCTTCTGGCTGATCGGTTCGCGGCCGCGCAAGCGGCCGGGGCGCTTAACGCGCAGCTCGATCCCCGGCTACTGGTGGTGTCGCTGGTCGGGCTGACAATCTTCCCGTTGGCGGCGGCACCGATCTGGCGAATGTTGTTTGGCGCGGCCGATATCGATACAGCCGCGCTCACGCGCCACACCCTGGCGCTGTTGGCGCCGGGGTTGGCACCCGCTGCGGAGGCACCGTGAACGGTCGTGAGCCTGACCCTATTTTTGGGTGCCTGCGACGAGGCGCAACGCTGCTGGCCGCGATCCTGCTGGCGGCTTGTTCAAATGGTCCCGAGCCCTTGCCAGGGACGCTGGAATGGGACCGCATCGCACTGCCCGCGGAGGTGTCCGAGCCGGTCCTGAGCCTGGCTGTGCGCGAGGGTGACACGGTGCAGGCCGGGCAGATTCTGGCCGTACTGGACCCGGGCCGCATGGATGCCAGCATTGGCCGCCTGCAGGCTGAACTTGCCCAGGCGCGGGCACAGCTGGATGAGGCGCTGCACGGCGCGCGGCCCGAGACACTGGACGCCGCCCACGCGCGCCAGGCGGAAACCGCCGCGGCGCAGCGCGAAGCGCAGCAACAGTACGAGCGCATTGTGGCGCTGCGCGCCAGTGCCATGGCCAGCCCGGCGGAACTCGATCGGGCGCGGGCCGCCCGCGATAGGGCGCGGGCCGCCACGCGCGTGGCCACGGCGCAGTTGCGCGAACTGACGCGCGGCACGCGCGCGGAGCAAGTGGCGCTGGCGCGCGCCACGCTGGCCCGTGCGCAAGCGCAATTAAGCGAGCGCGAGCTCACCCGCGCGCGCCTGACCCTGCGCGCGCCACGCGCCGGACGCGTGGATGCACTGCCCTTCAAGCCGGGCGACCAGCCACCCATCGGCGCCACGGTGGTCAGCTTGCTGGTCGGCGAAGCGCCGTATGCGCGGGTCTATGTGCCCGCCACCCGCCGCGCCGGACTGCGAGAGGGCGCGCGCTTCCGGGTCCAGGTGCAGGGCGTAGCCGAAGCCTTCACGGCCAGGTTGCGCAGCATTGCCAGCGAGGCGAGCTTCACCCCGTACTTCGCGCTGGCGGGCGACGACGCCAGCCGGCTGGTCTACCGGAGCGAGCTGGTGCTGGATGGCCCCGAGGCGCGAGAACTGCCGGCCGGACTCATGGTGCAGGCCGAGCCCTTGGCCGATGATCACCGCGACTGAATCGCCAATCATCCGGGCGAGCGGCCTGCAGCGGCGCTTCGGCAAGGTGCTGGCCGTCGACGGCCTGGACCTGAGCATCCAGCGCGCCGAGGTGTACGGGTTTCTTGGCCCCAACGGTTCCGGCAAGACCACGGCGATACGCATGTTGTGCGGGCTGCTGCTGCCCAGCGCCGGCCAGATCGAGGTGCTCGGTCTGCGCCTGCCCGAGCAGGCCGAAGCACTCAAACGCCGCATCGGTTACATGACGCAACGCTTCACCCTGTACGAGGATCTCACCGTTCACGAGAACCTGGAGTTTCTGGCCGCCGTGCATGAGCTGTCGCGGGCGGCGGCCCGGGTTCGTATCGCGCAGGTGATGGACCGCTACGCCCTGGGCGCGCGCCGCGACCAGCTGGCCGGCAGCTTGAGCGGTGGGGAGAAACAGCGCCTGGCGCTGGCCGGCGTGGTGCTGCACCAGCCCGAGCTGCTGTTTCTGGATGAGCCTACCAGCGCGGTGGACCCGCAATCGCGGCGGGAATTCTGGGACGCGCTGTTCGAGTTGACGGATGCCGGCACCACGGTACTGGTCTCCACCCACTACATGGACGAGGCCGAGCGCTGCACGCGCCTGGCCATCCTCGACCGCGGCCGGCTGGTCGCGGACGGCACCCCGGGCGCGCTGATGGCGGCCCTGCCCGGGACCACGCTGCTGGTGCATTGCGCGCAGCCCCGGGCGGCGCAACGCGCACTGGAACACATGCCGGGCGTGCTGGCGCTGGCGCAGATCGGCGCCGCCCTTCGGGTCATGGCGGTCAACGACGTGGCGCTCGAAGCGCGGGTCACCGCCCACCTGGCACACGCCGGCATCGAAGCCCGCGTCGCCGTCACCGACCCAAATCTGGAGGATGTCTTCGTCGCCGCGACGCACGGTGCCCGTCCAGCGGCCCCAGTGCCATGAAACTGCGCCGTCTGGGTGCAATCGTGCTCAAGGAATTGCGCCAGCTGCGCCGCGACCGGCTCACCTTCGGCATGATCGTCGGCATTCCCATCCTGCAGCTGGCGCTGTTCGGCTACGCCATCAACCTGGACGTGCGCAAGCTGGACGCGGCCGTGCTGGATCAGGCCAACACCGCCCGCTCGCGGGAATTCACCCAGCTGCTGGCACACGCACAGGTGCTGAACCTGCGCGAACGGTTGCACACGCCGCAGGAGGTTTATGCACGGCTCGGCAGCGGCCACATCAGCGCCGCGCTGATCATTCCATCGGACTTCGAAACCCGGCTTGAACGTCGCGACCGGCCGCCGGCACAAATCGTGGTCGACGGCTCGGACCAGGCGGTACAGGCCGCCGTGCGCCAGCTTGTCAACGCGCCGCTGCCTGGCGCTGGTCCGGCGCCGCCGGGTATCGCGGTGGTGAATTTTTACAATCCCCAGCGGCGCGCGCCGCTGAACACGGTGCCCGGTTTGATCGGCGTGATCCTGACCATGACCATGGTGCTGTTTACCGCCTCGGCCCTGGTGCGCGAGCGCGAACGCGGCAACCTGGAAATGCT
>NZ_JBFIII010000157.1 GCF_041601295.1 Immundisolibacter sp. | reverse complement strand
CAGCTGGTACGGTCGACCACTGACTTTGCTGCGCCCACTGGCCGGCCTGTTCGGCGCCGTCGTGGCGCTGCGCCGGGTCGCTTACAACAGAGGCTGGCTACGCAGCCACCGCCTGTCCGCTCCGGTCATCGTGGTCGGCAACATCGCCGCCGGGGGCAGTGGCAAGACGCCGTTCACCCTGTGGTTGGTGAAACTGCTGCAGGACCACGGCTACCGTCCGGCGGTGCTCAGCCGTGGTTATGGCGCCCAGGCCGGGCCACGCCCGCTGCGCGTTGCACCGGATGGCGATGCCGCCGCGTGCGGCGACGAGCCCCTGCTCATCGCGCAGCGCACGGGTGTGCCCGTATACATCGACGCCGACCGCGTCCGTGCCGGGCGCGCGGCCATAGCCGACGCACAAGCCAATGTACTGGTGTGCGACGACGGCTTGCAGCATTACCGCCTGCGCCGGGACATCGAAATCGCCCTGGTCGATGGCGAGCGCCGCGTGGGTAACGGTCAGCTGCTACCCGCGGGACCGCTGCGAGAACCCGTAGCGCGCCTGGCTGAAGTCGACTTCGTGGTCCTCAAGGGCCACGGAGAAGCCGGCGAAACGGTGATGCGCTTCAGCGACTTTCGCCTGCGGCGGCTGTGCGATAGGGTCGAGTTCGCGCCCGCCGCATTCGCCGGGCGCACAATTCATGCCGTGGCGGGCATCGCCGCGCCGAGTAGTTTCTTCACTGAGCTGCGCCGACTGGGAATGTCCGTGATTGAGCACCCACTGCCGGACCACTATCCGATTGGCCCTCGGGATTTGCACTTTGGCGATGATCTGCCGGTCGTTATGACCGAAAAGGATGCCGTAAAATGCCCGGCATTTACCGACGCGCGCTATCACGCGCTGTCCTTCACCATTGATCTTGACGCGGCCTTCGCCGCCCAACTGCTGGAGCGCCTCACCCATGGACAAGAAACTGCTCGACATCCTGGTGTGTCCCCTGTGTAAGGGACCGCTCCTGTATGACACCACAGCGCTGGAACTGATCTGCAAGGTAGACCGGCTGGCCTATCCCATCCGTGACGACATTCCGGTCATGCTCATCGACGAAGCGCGCCAGATTCCGGCCGAAGTCGATCTGTAAGCACACCATCACTAACCTGACGCATCGCTATCAACCCTTGATCTGGCGCCGGTGAACTTCACCGTCATCATCCCGGCGCGTTTTCAGGCCACGCGCTTGCCCGGCAAGCTGCTGGCCGACCTGGGCGGTCGACCATTGCTGCAGTGGGTGCACGAGCGGGCACTGGCCAGCGGCGCGGCGCGGGTGGTGATAGCCACCGACGACGCGCGCATCGAAGCTGCCGGGCGCGCGTTTGGTGCCGAAGTGGTCCTGACGTCAACCGAGCATCGTAGCGGCACCGACCGTATTGCCGAGGCAGCACGTCAGATCGGACTGGCCGACGATGCGGTGGTGGTCAATGTGCAGGGCGACGAGCCGCTCATGCCACCAGCACTGATCCGCCAGGTGGCGGGCAACCTGGCGAGCCGGTCCGCGGCCGACATGGCCACGTTGAGCCAGCGCATCATCACCTTGGCCGAGCTCACCAATCCCAATGCGGTCAAGGTCGTCACCAGCCGCGACGGCTACGCGCTGTATTTCAGCAGGGCGCTGATTCCGCTTCCACGCGACGGCATGCCGGAGGCGGAACACCTGCCCGAGGTCTCGCCCGGCTGGCAACGGCATCTGGGTATCTATGCCTACCGCGTGGCTTTTCTGCGGGCCTTTGTGCAGTGGCCGCCGTGCCCACTGGAAAACACCGAGATGCTGGAGCAGCTGCGCGCACTTTGGAATGGCGCCAGCGTGCACGTGGACGAAGCCCGCGCGCCGGCGCCGCAGGGCGTCGACACACCTGAAGACTTGGCGCGCCTGCGCGCGCTGATCGCCACGGGCGTTTGATCCGACAGTCAGCTTGCGTGGACGGCGCGGAACCCGTGGACCGATGGCTCAAGCGCCGGGCTGTTCCCAGTCAAAACGTGGTAATTCCAGAAACGCACGTTTCAGGCCCTCGTGCCAACCCTGCTGAATCGCCAGATACAGCGGCGAGTTGGCGTCCAGGCTGAGGCGACGATCAAGACGCAGGCTGCCGCTGTTGCAAATCGCCAGGTCCAGCGGTGGACCAACCGATACATTGGCGCGAATGGTGGAGTCCAGCGACACCAACGCGCAGCGCACGGCGTCGTTGAGGTCTGTGTCCGGCGTAATGATGCGATCCAGAATCGGCTTGCCGTATTTGGTTTCGCCGTTTTGCAGATAAGGCATCTGGCCGGTCGCACTGATGTAGTTGCCCTGCGCGTAAACCAGGCAGATTTGCGGTGACTCGCCCCGCACCTCGCCGCCGATGATAAAGCTCGCCTCGGCACTGACCCCGCTACGCTCCAGGGCCGAGGCATGTTCCTGCTGCAACCGATAGCTGACCTTCCCCACGTGCTCAGCCGCCTCGAACACGTCGCGTACCTGCCCGAGACCCCCCGCGGCGGGATCATTGAACTCACGCCGCAGGGCGTTTACCACCGCCTGACTGGTGGCCAGATTCCCGGCGCTCAGCAGCACGAAAACCCGCTCGCCCGGGCGTTCGAAAACATGAATCTTGCTGTAGGTGCTGACATGATCAATGCCGGCATTGGTGCGCGAATCGGCCGCGAACACCAAACCGGCGTTGACCTTGATGCCGACGCAATAGGTCATGGACTGCGCCCGAGGAGTGAAGGCACTGCGTTGAACAAGAATGGGACTGGCGTCAGGGGCCAGTCCCTTGGCACGATCGCTCGAAAAATGGCCCGAGACGCCCAGCCATCATTGCGCTGGCCGGGAGCCCGTGGCGTGTCCCCGCGCCGGGACACGCCCACACCCGGAGTAACGGCGCCCTACACGGTAACGTCTATATTGCCGTTGGCAATCCAGGTGTCTACATCCAGACTCTGCCCCGTGACCCCCATCAGTACGACAACCTCATGGGAGACAAAGTTGGTACCGGTTCCGTCCCAGTCCACGCTCAGTGTGGTGTTGGTGCCCGAATCACTCAGGGTCATGAATTCGGCCGCTACCGACGACCCGGTGTAACCCACCAGCAGATCGGAAATGTCGAGGACATCACCACCCAGGCCGAAACTGAAATCCGTGATGGTATCGACCGTGAAGTTGCTACCGTCGGCCGACGAATCGAGGGTCAAAAACACGAACGTGTCGCTGCCGGCACCACCGGTCATCCAGTCGGTTTCGCGACCGCCCACCAGGATGTCGTCTCCGTCATTACCGTTCAAATTATCCCAGCCCCATCCGCCGTAGATCCGATCATTAAAGGCCGAACCGTTCAGCGTATCTCCGAACCCGGAGCCGATAACGCCCTCGAAGTTCCTGTAAGAATCAGTTCCGATCCCCGCCAGGGCGCCCGTGCTGGTGAAGCTGCTGCTTTGCGTCAAGGTAAAAACGATACCGTCGGTTGCGTCCGAAAAATCCAGCAGGTCCATTCCGCCGGCACCGTCGAGGATGTCGTTTCCGCCACCGCCACGGATCAGGTTGTCGGCCTCGTTACCGGTCAGCGTGTTGTTGCCGGTACCGCCGATCACGCCTTCCATTCCGGTGTAGGTATCAGCGCCCTGAATGCTGGTGGCGCCCGATCCGCCGGCCCCTAGGGTCAATGACCACGTCCCGCTAACACCCGAGTAGTCGAGCACGTCGAGACCGGCTCCACCGTTCAGGGTATCGTTACCTCCGCCGCCATTCAGAAGATCATCCCCGTCACCCCCATTGAGGGTGTCATTGCCAGCACCGCCGAACAGCTGGTCGTCGTCGGCTCCACCGTGCAGCACATCGTTCTGGGCGCCACCAAAGAGCATGTCGCGCCCACCTTCGCCCCACATCTGATCCGCGCCATAGCCACCGTACAGAATGTCGTGACCACCCGCCTCAGTGTCGAGGCCGTCGTCCCCGTATAAAATATCGCTACCGTTTCCACCGTAAACGAAATCGTTTCCAGCCCCGCCATAAAGCGTATCGTTGCCCCAATATCCGGTAATAATGTCGGCCCCTGAGCCACCGTAGATAGTGTCATCACCGCCACCACCGTTCAGGAGATCATCGCCTCCATAGCCGTAGATCGTGTCGTTGGCCCCGCCGCCAGCCTTGAAATCGTTCCCCT
>NZ_JBFIII010000156.1 GCF_041601295.1 Immundisolibacter sp. | reverse complement strand
CCAACGGCGTTCCAAGTCCACACCGTATCCGGATTGACGCCGCTCATCAGCCGCACCTGACCCTTGATGCGTCCGTGGTGGCTGACCACCCACACCCACGCGTCGTCGGCGATACCAAGCCGCGCTGCCGTCCGCGGGTGCAGATACAAGCGGTTGCTGCCAAGAATTTGCCGCTGCCAGGCGGTTTGCGAATCCCACGCGTGGTACATGATCATCGGCCGCTGGGTAATGGCATGCAGCGGGTAATCGCCGGCTTGTACGGCGGCCATTTCGAGCGGCTCGTACCAGATCGGCAACGGGTCGAAATAGGTTTCGATGCGCGCCCGCTCGGCCGGCGGCGGCGTCACCGGCCCGTGGCCACGGGCGGCCAGGCGAAACCTCTGCAGCGGCTCGCTGTATAGCTGCAGAATCACCGGCTCAGCAGTTTCAATGAAGCCCATGCCGGCGACGTAGTCCAGATAGTCGCGGTTGACGTGTTTGAAGTAGCGCGCCTGCGGCGACAGCGTGTCCTGCCAGAAGCAGCCGTTGTCGATGTAGCGCTGCAGCTGGTCAGGGTTGGGCGCACCCGCACCCTGCTGGTCGCCGTCGGCGCCGCGCCAGCCGGCCAGCGTACCCACACCGGGCTCGCGCTGGTGGTTGACGATGTAATCCGGGTAGCCGCCAGGATACTGCGCGCTGCCGTCGTCCGTGACCATGCCTGGCAGTCCGAGGCGGGCGCCCAGATCCAATAACACGCTCTGGAAACAGCGCACGTCGCGATCCGGCGTCATGATCGGCTGACGGATCGAGTCTGCCGGCCCGTCGGCGCTCGAAATCGGCCGATCCAGCAGCGAGATGGCGTCCCAGCGCTCCAGATAGGTCGTGTCCGGCAGCACCAGATCGGCGTACGCGACCATTTCCGAGGCGAACGCGTCCGAGTAGACGATGAACGGGATTCGGTACTCGCCGCTGGCCGGGTCCTGGTCGGTCAGCATTCGCATGGTACCGGCGCTGTTCATGCTGGAGTTCCAGGCCATGTTGGACATAAACATGAACAGCGTGTCGATCGGGTACGGATCAACTTTCCAGGCGTTGTGAATCACCATGTGCATAAGCCCGTGGGCTGCCAGAGGCGCCTCCCAGGAGTAGGCCTTGTCGATGCGCATGGGCTGCCCAGCGGCGTCCAGCAACAGGTCCTGAGGACTGCTGACAAAACCCAGTGGTTGGCCCGGCATTGGCGTGTTCGGAGCGACCTGCTGCGGCTTGCCAGTCGGCTTTTGACCCGGCGGAATCGGCTTGGGGAACGGCGGCTTGTAGCGAAAGCTGCCGGGCGCATCGATCGCGCCGAGCAGGGTTTGCAACACATGCAGCGCACGGCAGGTGTGAAATCCATTCGAGTGTGCGGCGATACCGCGCATGGCATAGAACGATACCGGCCGGCCGATCATGGTTTCGTGCCGACGACCGGTCCAGTCGGTCCAGGGCTGGTCGATCACCAACGGGTGTTCGAAGGCCGCCGAGGCGATTTCGGCCGCCAGACCACGGATAGTGGCGGCCGACAGGCCCACCCGCTCGGCCACGGCATCCGGGGCGTACCCGGGATTGAGGTAGCGGCGCACCAGCAGTTCGAACACCGGCACCGCGCTGCGGCCATCGGCCAGGTCACGCCGGCCGCCCAGGGCCGGTTGGATATCCATACCCATGGCACTGGTCACTGCGCCGCGGCGCGCGTCGAAAACCAGGGGCTTGCCGTCTTCGCCCCGCGCGAACAGGCCATCGTCGGCGCCGCCGGGGTTGTCTATGACCAGCCAGGGCGCGTTGGTGTAACGCGCCAGGTACTCGAAATCCACCTGCTCGCTGCGCAGCAACTCGTGCACCAACGCCAGGATCAGCAGCCCGTCACTGCCGGGGCGGATGCCCAGCCACTCGTCGGCAATGGCCGAGTAGCCGGTCTGCACCGGGTTGACCGACACAAAACGCGCGCCGCGCGCCTTGAGCTTGGCAAGACCGATCTTCAGTGGGTTGCTGTCGTGATCCTCGGCCACGCCGAACATCAGCAGGTAGCGAGTGTGCTCCCAGTCGATCTCCCCGAACTCCCAGAAACTGCCGCCGATGGTGTACAACCCACCTGCCGCCATGTTCACCGAACAGAAACCGCCGTGGGCGGCGTAGTTGGGCGTGCCGAACTGCTGCGCCCACCAACTGGTGAGCGCCTGGCTCTGGTCGCGGCCGGTGAAGAACGCGAGCTTCTTGGGATCGCTGGAGCGAATACCGGCCAGGCGCTTGGTGAGCAGCCCGAGCGCCTCATCCCACTCGATTTCCCGAAACTCGCCGCTGCCACGCTGGCCCGTGCGCAGCAAGGGCTTTTTCAGCCGCGCTGGCGAGTCTTGTTTCATGATGCCGGCGCAACCCTTGCCGCAGATCACGCCGCCATTGACCGGGTGGTCGGGGTTGCCGTCGATGTAGCGGATGCGACCCTCTTTCAGGTGTACTCGCACACCGCAGCGGCAAGCGCACATATAGCAGGTGGTGGTCTTGATCTCGTCGGCGATGACCGGCGCGGTGTCGATTTGCGGGTCGGGTGCAGCCATGGGCAATCCAGATCGAGCGGCTCAGCAGGCCCGCGAATGCGGTCCGGGCCTAAGAATATAACCGAATCGCATACGCCCGTCGGTCAGCGGTTCCCGCGAGGCACGGACGCACCGCCAACATCAACGGCTGCAAGTCACATTGATGTGGTGAACCAACGGAAAATCAAACGTCTCCGCTGGCCGGCGCTCAGAAGTCCACCCCAAGTTGATTCAGCGCGTAGCCGTCACCCCAGGACAGGCGCTGTGGCCACCCACGCGGCCCGGGCAACGCAGGTCTCGAACCAGGCCGCGAGCGCGGCGAAACGCCCCAGATCAAACGCCGCGAGGCGCAGGTAATCGACGCTGGTGAAGATGGCGATGTCGGCCAGTGTTGGATGCTGCCCGCATATGTAGGGCGCCGTTTTGAGCTCCATATCGAACTCGGGCAGGATCAGCGTGAGCAGGCGCTCGGCCTCGGCGCACGCAGCGTCGTCCGACGCGCCCGGCCGGAAGCGACGCTGACGCACGAGGTCCGCGGCCAGACGACCCAGGCGCAGCGCTTGCCAGTCCAGCCACTGGTCGACCCGCGCGCGGACTTGCGGCGCGGTCGGATACCAGACGCCGGCCGTGTCGTGGCCGGCGGCGAGGTAGCGCAGGATGGCGTGCGCCTCGCCCAGGATGAAGCCGTCGGCGTCGATCATCGGCACCTTGCAGGCCGGGTTCAGAGCCTCTGGCAGGTAATCGCCGGCCTCGGCCTGCTTGACTTCGATAAACCGATAGTCGACCGCCAGCTCCGCGCACAGGATGCGCACCTCGCGCGTCGGTGCCGACCAGGGGTGGCCGTACAGGTCCAGGGTCACGGACATGGATTCGGATCCTCGGCGTGCACCGCCTCGATTCCGGCAACAACTGTCTCGGACAGCGTCAGATCGATGCTGCCCAGGTTCACCGCGAGTTGATCAAGCGTGGTCGCACCGACAATGACGCTGGTCAGGAACGGCTGGCGCAGGAGAAAGGCCAGCGCCATCTGCGCGGGATCCAGGCGGTGCGTCTCGGCAAGCTGCGCGTAGCGCTCGACCGCTGCTGCGCCGCGCGGTGTGCTGTAGCGCCGGAAGCGATCGAACCGGGTCAAACGGCCCTGCGCCGGCCGGGCGCCGTGGCGGTATTTGCCGGTGAGCGCGCCCATGCCCAGCGGTGAATAGGCCAGCAGTCCCATCTGCTCACGCAGTGCGATCTCGGCATGACCGATCTCGAACACGCGATTGAGCAGGCTGTACGGGTTCTGGATCGACACCACGCGCGGTAACTGACGTTGCTCGGCAATCGCCAGATAGCGCATTGCACCCCATGGCGTCTCGTTGCTGATCCCGACATGGCGCACCTTGCCGGTACCAACCACATCGGCCAGCGCCGCGAGCGTGTCCTCGATGGCCACTTCGTCGGCCAGCGGCTGGTGTTCGTAACCCAGACGGCCGAAGAAATTAGTGCTGCGGTCCGGCCAGTGCACCTGGTACAAATCGATATAGTCGGTCTGCAGGCGCTTGAGGCTGGCGTCGATAGCGAGCTCGATGTTGCGCCGGTCGGGGTGTATGGCGAACGGCCGCGCGTAGGCCAGCTCAGTCGATCGACCGGCCACCTTGGTAGCCACAATCACTTTATCCCGCCCGCCACGCGCCTTGAGCCAGCTGCCGATGTACGCCTCGGTGAGGCCCTGGGT
>NZ_JBFIII010000155.1 GCF_041601295.1 Immundisolibacter sp. | reverse complement strand
TGACGGACGCACCGGCCAGCGCGGCCACCAGCCTGCCGCTGGCGGCCCTGGAAATGGCTCTGAACCGCTTGCTGGCGCTCGATCCGCTAACGCTGGAGCGCCTGGCGGCCTTGGAAGGCCGGGTCATTGCCCTGGATCTGCCGGCCTTGGACCTGCATTTCACGCTTGCGCCGCATGGCAATGGCCTGCAGTGGCTGTCTTTGGCGCCGGAAGTGGTCGATGTACGGATCAGCGGCAGCCTGGCGGATCTGTTGCGCGCCCATGCCGGTGGCGGACTGGATGGCTTGCAGGTCGATGGCGACAAGCATCTGGCCAGTGCCTTCGCCAATGCGCTGCGCGAGGCGCGCGTCGACTGGCCGGAGCTGCTGGTGCCCTGGCTGGGGGACCTGCTGGCGCAGCGCGGCGCGCAGGCCGTTGGCGCCGTGGCTGCCGCGGTGCGGGACGGTGCCGATTCCCTGCTGCGCAGTGTTGGTGAATTCTTGCAGTACGAGCGGCCGGTACTGATAAGCGCCACCGAGTGGGACAGTTTCCAGGCCGCAGTGCGGGCCTTGCACGATTCCGTCAGCGAGCTCGAACGGCGCGTTGCCTTGCTGGCTCTGCGTCAGCAATGACCAGCCTGCCGGGCCTGGTGCGCCTGTGGTGGGTGCTGTTCGTGCTGGCTCGCGCCGGTGGCGACGAAATGATTCTTGGGCACCCGCGGGTGTTCGGCGGGCGCTTGCTGTTGCCCCTGCTGCCCTGGCGCTGGGGGCGGCGCAAGCCCCGTGGTGTTCGCCTGCGCCTGGCCCTGGAGAGCCTCGGCCCGATCTTCGTCAAGTTCGGGCAGATCCTGTCGACTCGTCGCGACCTGTTGCCACCCGACATCGCCGACGAGTTGGTGCGCTTGCAGGATCAGGTGCCACCGTTTCCGGCGGCCCAGGCGCGTCGCCTGATCGAGGCCGCCTATGGCCAGCCGATCGACCTTGTGCTGTCCCGGTTCGATGACACGCCCCTGGCCTCGGCCTCGATTGCCCAGGTACACGCCGGGCGCCTGCCCGACGGGCGCGAGGTGATCATCAAGGTGGTGCGCCCGGATATAGCGCCACGCATTCGGCGCGACATCCGCTTGCTGTACCTGCTGGCCCGGTTTGCGCAGCGCATGGTCCGCGAGGCGCGCCGCCTGCGGCCGGTGGAGGTGGTGCGAGAGTTCGAGCTGACGCTGCTCGACGAGCTCGACCTGATGCGCGAGGCCGGCAACGCCAGCCAGTTGCGGCGTAATTTCGAGAACTCGGCGGACCTATACATACCCGAGGTGTACTGGGACTACGTGCGCCAGAACGTGATGATGATGGAACGCATCCACGGCATCGGCATCGACAATATCGATGCCATGCGCATGGCCGGTGTGGACCTAAAACGCCTGGCCGAACGCGGCGTGGAAATCTTTTTCCGGCAGGTGTTCGAGCACAATTTCTTTCACGCCGACATGCATCCGGGCAATATCTTCGTCGGCCCGGACGAGAAGTACATCGCGGTCGATTTTGGCATCGTGGGTAGCCTCAGCGCCCAGGACCAGGGTTACCTGGCGGAAAATTTCGTCGCCTTCTTCAACCGCGACTACGCCAGGGTGGCCAAGGCGCATCTGCGGGCTGGCTGGGTGCCGGCGGATATGCGGGTCGATCAGTTCGAGGGCGCCATCCGCGCCGTGTGCGAGCCCATTTTCGACAAGCCGCTCAAGGACATCTCGTTCGGGCTATTGCTGCTGCGCCTGTTCCAGGTGGCGCGGCGTTTCGATATACAGGTGCAGCCGCAGCTGGTGCTGCTGCAAAAAACCTTGTTCAACATCGAGGGTCTGGGCCGGCGTCTGTACCCGGACCTCGACCTGTGGCGGACCGCCAAGCCGTTTCTGGAGCACTGGATGCAAGAGCGCATGGGCTGGCGGGCGTTGCGCCGCACCCTGGCCGAAGAAGCGCCGCTGTGGGCCGACACCCTGCCACGGTTGCCTAATCTGCTACACGGTGCGCTGACGGCAACGCAACGCCGGTCGGGTGGGCGGGCGCCTACCCCAAGCCAGCGCCTGCCAAGGCGCCTGGAGCTCGTCATCGGCGGAGCCGGACTGGTCGCCGCCACCGCCTGGCTGTGGCATCTGGCCGGCTTGGCCCAGCCGATCTGGCTGGGCGTGCCGGCTCTGATCTGGCCGCTGCTTGGGCTGGCACTGGTGCTGGTGTGGCCGCGGCGGGGGTAGCTTGTTCAATCCCCGCGCGTAGTCACTCAGCTGCGTCCGTAGACCCCGACGGACGATCCGGGTGGCTTAACGCCCAAGCTCAGCGGACCGGAACCCCCTTGCGAAGCCGAAGGGTTGTGGGTCGACTGCGGCGCCTTGTTGAGCGAATAAATAACTAACTGAAAATCTCATTCGGCAGCTCCCTGAGATGGTCGTTAATTCTTTGACACAGTCATCACCATTTTTTGGTCTGGCCTGCTGCAAGTGACTAGAACTGAACCGTCGGCTGTTGGGAATCTAACCATGCGAACGGCCGTAGTTTCGACGACGTTAATTGGCGCGACTCCAAGTTGCGTGGCGGTCCTTTGAATCACTAACAGGCATTGGTCAAACGGCATTGACTTGCTCGTGGACTCCTGACCAAGAGCAGTTGTTGTGGCGAGCATCAAAATGGCTGCAAGTACGTGCTGCATGTATTTCTCCCCGGCTGAAGTAAAAGACGCTCAACGCGCAATCTACACCTTAGAAAGTGTATATATAACCTCCTAAAGGGTGAAAATAACAAAAATATTCATCTAACTGCCTAATTAGTAAAGTGTCTTACGCGTGATAGGTGGACTCAGGACATCAACAACAGACCTGCGGCAACACTTTAAAACTGCTAGATCAGCGACGCCATTGCATTTTTGTCAAAAATTACAGTAGCCACCCCTATGCGTAATACGTGCAGCGGGTGCGGCGTTTCATGTTGTGTCACGGCAGGCGGCACCGGTGACACCGGTGGGCATCGTGCGCCGGTAAGGCGAGGCGTTTCGGTTGCAAAGGGCGGTGGCGCGCAGAGTATCCTGCGTCCACCCCCGACCCGACTACGGGTAGCGAGGCACATGACGGATACGGGCGCGCGTGCAACGGACGGCGCGAGTCACGCGACTGGCGGGCGAATGCGCCGCCCGTCTCGGCGTTTTCGCTACGCCACGGCGGCGTAGATGTTGCTCGGCGCCAGGGTGTCCTCGAAGATGCCGCGACGGATGTCTTCCAGTTCGGCCTCGCCCAGCGGGTACATGAACTGCTCGTTGCGTTCGCGTACGTCCAGGTAGCGCATCTCGCGTGCCAGGTTGAGTGTCTCGTCCCAGGGCAGGGCCTGCGCGGGGTCGAAGCTGGCGGCCAGTTCCTTGATTTCTTCCGGGCCGTGGAAGATTTCGTCCTCGACCACGGTTTTTTCCAGCTTGGCCGCCAGGCGCAGGAACTCGTCGTTCGCGGGCAGGTTGCTCATGCACCAGTGCCAGCCGACCGAGCCGCCCTCGCCCTGGGTCATCAGCAGGCGCGAGGTCCATTTGGGCAGCGTGTTGTAGATATTCATCCACATGGTCATGAAGCGGTGGTGCTCGGGCCACTTGCGCAGCACGATGTCGCCCGAGGCGCCGTGAAAGCCGGCGTGCTCGGCGGTAAATTCGACGTTGAGGTAGTGGAACGTATCGGTGTCGGGCGGCTCCTTGCCCTTGCCCAGGGTGAGGTCGAGCAGGTTCATGTAGGCCCGGTAGTGGTCGAGCTCTTCCTTCATGATCACGGCGAAGCGGTCGGCCTCGCGCACGCTGATGCCGGTGCCCAGCGCCAGCCGCGCCCGGTCGGCGTACATATTGGTGGCGCCGAACTCGCGGGCGGCCTGGATGACAACCCAGTTGATGTCGCGTTCCGGGGTGCGCTTGGCCATGTAGGCATCGACCACGCGTTGCTGGGCCGAGGCGCCCTGTGACATGACGTGCAAGGTCTGGCGGGCTATTTGTTCGGCGGTGGGTTGGGTTGGCATGAGTGCTACTCCTGCAGTGGGCCTTGGGTCGTGGTTCAGGCGCCGATCATGGGCCGGCGCAGGGCAGTCGGCAAGCCAGCGGCGCCGGTTTGGGAAAATGCCAAGGCCGGCGCTGTTGGTTATGGCTTACAGATCGCCGGCGCGCACCTTGGCGCACAGCTCCGCCCAGCCTTTGCCGGCCTTGGCCGCGGCTTCCAGGTAGTTGGCTGGGGCGGTGATGTACGGCGGGCGGCAGGGGCCGGCCTTCATCCAGCCGCTGGCGTTGATGCGCGCCTTGTC
>NZ_JBFIII010000154.1 GCF_041601295.1 Immundisolibacter sp. | reverse complement strand
CGCCCAGCCGGTGATGCACATGAACGACAAGATGGCCGAATCCCGCGACATCGCCGACGGCGAGATGGTGCACGCCTACAACGACATGTCCGACTTCACCATCATGGTGCGCACCTCACCCACGGTGGCGCCCAATCAGGCAGTGATCTACTTCTGGGAGGCTTACCAGTTCCCGGACTGGAAGGTCTACGACCGGGCACTGGTCGGCATGCCCAAGCCGCTGCATCTGGCCGGTGGCTATGAGCAACTGCGCTACTACCTCTATAACGGCAGCCCCGGCCCCAGCACGGATCGCGGCGTGCGGGTGGAAATCGAAAAAATCACCCCTGCCTGAATCGGCCTGATATCCGTTAATCCTTATTTTTTACAGAGGATAAAACCATGGCTTTTGCAAAACGCGGCGCCTCAAAGGAAGAACTGCTGCGCCACACCCGCCAGGTTGGCAACATCATCGATCTGAACAAATGCATGGGTTGCCAGACCTGTACCGTTGCCTGCAAAAGCCTGTGGACCACGCGCGAAGGCACCGAGCACATGCGCTGGATGAACGTCACCACCTATCCGGGTGCCGGCTATCCGCGCGACTACGAACAGATGGGTGGTGGCTACGCGGCGGATACCGAAAAAACGCCCACACCCGGCAAGCTGACCACCTTCAGCGACGTCGGCGACAACTTCAAGTTCAACCATGCCGATGTCTACTACGGCGGCAAGGGCAACAAGACGCACCTGAAGCCCAGCGCCGCGCTGTCCGGCGAAGACCCGAAGTGGGGCTACAACTGGGACGAGGACGAAGGCGGCGGCGACTGGCCCAACGGCTATTACTTCTATCTGCCGCGCAAGTGCTATCACTGCGACGACGCGCCGTGCCTGAAGGCCTGTACCCATAACGCCCTGTACAAGCGCGAGGAAGACGGCATCGTGGTACTCGACCAGGAGCGCTGCAACGACGACCGGCTGTGCGTTGAGGCCTGCCCCTACAAGGCCATTTACTTCAACCCGGTGTCGCAGAAATCCGAAAAATGCGTCATGTGCTACCCGCGGGTCGAGCAAGGCATCGCCCCGGCCTGCGATCGCCAGTGCCCCGGCCGCACGCGCATCTTCGGCTATCTGGACGAGGAAGACAGCGACCTGTACAAGCTCATTTACGTGCACAAAGTGGCCAGGCCACTGCACCCGGAGTTCGGAACCGAGCCGAACGTGTTCTACATCCCGCCGTTCGATTCCACCAAGGCGTTCGCCGATGACGGATCCATCACTGACGAGGGTCGCATCGAGGCCGGCGTGCTGATCGAGCTGTTCGGCCCCGGCGTGGTCGATGTCATCGGCAAGCTCAAGGCTGAACGCACCAAGCGCCAGAATGGGGAACCGTCCGAGGTCATGGACCTGCTGATCGGCCGCAACTTCTGGGATCGCTTCAAGGGCTTCAGCAACGACCCACTGCAGGAGGCCATGTAATGGAAATCAAGCGCGCCGCGGCGGATGCCGCCGCCCTGCTCGATCCTGCCAACGCCGTCTGGCAACAGGCCACGGCGCAGGACTTCCCGATGGTGCCCACGCCGCTGAAGAACAACCCGGCCATCGAAGCCATCTCGCCGTTCATCGCCCAGAGCACCGACCACGGCGTCATCCACGGATTGACCGCGGCCGGTCTGCACAATGGGACGGTGTTGGCGCTGCGCCTGTCCTGGGCCAGCGACCAGCACGACACGATTGCCGACCTTGACCAGTTCGTGGATGGCGTGGCGGTGATGTTCCCCCTGACCGCCAAGGCCAGTGCCGTCACCATGGGCAGCCCCGGTGAGCCGGTCAACGCCTGGTACTGGAAAGCCGACAAGGCCGAGCAACCGTTCGACGTGGTGGCCGAGGGTTACGGCACCTCGGAGCGGCGCTCCGGCAAGGACGCCAGGCTGGTGTCCAAATCCCTGTACCAGGGCGGTCGCTGGCATGTCGTGCTGCAACGCCCCCTCGACATCGGCAACACACATGCCCAGTTCCAGCCTGGGACTCCCACCAAACTGGCCTTCGGCGTCTGGGACGGTGGCAACCGGGAGCGGGCCGGGCGCAAGTCCTTCTCGGGCGATTTCGTACTGGTTCCGGTGGCCACGTGAGCGCGCCTGCCGAGGCCGCACCGGAAGTTCTTGAAGTCGCGGCCGATTCCGAAGCTGCCGCACGCAGCCGCGTTTATGGCCTGTTTGCCGAAGCGCTGCGTTTCCCGCAAGGAGAGCTGGCGGCAGCACTCGAAAGCGGCGAGATGTACCAGGCACTGGCGCTGGCAGCCGGTGCACTGCCCTATCGCTACACCTTCATGGGGCCACCGCTGATCGAGGCGCGCGAGCTGGGCCGCACCTATACCGCGCTGTTCGACGCGGTGGGCGGCCGGCCGCAGGTCTCCATTCTCGAACAGCGCCACGAGGGCTCTCCTCCCGAACAGCAGCTGTGGGAGGAACTGCTGCGCTTCTACCGCTTTTTCGGTTTGGATTTTTCCACTGGCGGCGCCCGCGAGCGCCCGGACCACCTGCTTATGGAACTCGAGTTCATGCACTACCTCACGTTCCTGGAAGCCGGGGCGTCGGACAGCGCGGACGACCTCAGACGCGGCCAGATCGATTTTCTTGAACGGCATCTGGCGCGCTGGCTCCCTGGCCTGCGCGTGGCGCTTGCCGAGACCGATGAGGCGGAGCCCTATGACGTGCTGATCGATGCCGTGTCGCGTTTCGTCGGCGCCGACTGCACGTACCTTGGCAATCCTCACGCCGGCCCACAGCCGCCGGTCTGAGCGTGGCACCGACATCCAAAAAGGCATCTTTTCCTGGAGCAACGTGATGGGCAAGCCCGAAACCGCCGCTATCACCAATCCTGCCCGGCGCAGATTCCTGCAAGCCAGCGGCGGCACCGCGGTGGCCTTGTCGCTCACCCAGTTGAGCGGCGTGCTGTCCGGTACCTACGTAAAAAGCGTAATCGCGGCGGAAAAATCGGTTCAGTACGGTGGCACTGAAGACCTGTACCGACAGATATGGAACTGGGACAAGGTCTCCTGGGGCTCCCACACCAACGCCTGCCTACCCGGCTGCTGTTCGTTCCACGTGTATGTAAAGGACGGCATGGTCTGGCGCGAGGAACAGGCCGCCCGAAACCCGGCCTCCAATGAAAACTACCCGGACTACAACCCGTTGGGTTGCCAGAAAGGCTGCTCGTTTCATGCCAACCTGTACGGCGACCATCGCATCAAGTACCCGCTGCGGCGGGTCGGCGAGCGCGGCTCGGCCAAATGGGAGCGCATCAGCTGGGACGATGCGCTGACCGACATCGCCAGCGCCATCGTCGACGGTCTGGAAGAAATGGGCTCCGACGGCTTCCTGCTGGACCCACCACACGAACATGCCGGCACGGTTTCCTGGGCCGGTGCCCAGCGCATGAATTCGGTCATCGGTGGCGTGTTGCCGGACCTGAACGTGCTGATCGGCGATTTCTACAAGGGTATTTTCGACACCATCGGCAAGATGCATACCGGCTACAGCGCCGACAACCTGTTCGATGCCGAGCTGATTTTTCTTACCTACTCGAACTGGTCGTACACCATGCCGGCCATCTACCACTTCCTGACGGAAGCCCGGTACAACGGCACGGAAATCGTCTCCATCTCGCCTGACTACAACCCGACCTCCATCACCGCCGACTATCACGTGCCCGTCAACCAGGGCTGCGACGCGGCTTTCTGGCTGGGCATTTGCCAGGTGATCATGGCCGATGGCCTGGTGGACGAAGCTTTCGTGAAGGAACAGACCGACCTGCCGCTGCTGGTGCGGGCCGATAACGGCCGCTATCTGCGCCAGACCGACGTGGACGGCGGCGGTCGTGAGGACCAGCTGTACCTGTATGACCTCAAGGCCGGCGCGATCGCCAAGGCGCCGCGCGCCACACTGCTGTTCGACGGCGAACCGGCTCTGGAAGGTCAATTCGAGGTCACGCTTGCGACCGGCGAGAAAGTCGTTGTCACCACCGTGTATGCCCTTCTGAAGGCACAGATCAACGCCAATCACACCCCCGAGCAAGTGCAGCAGCAATCGGGCGCACACCCCAGCCTGACCCGCATGCTGGCCAAGAAAGTCGCCACCAAGCGCACCTGCTCCTACATCGGCTTCAGTTCGGCCAAAACCTACCACGGCGATCTTGGCGAACGCGCGCTGATGCTGGCCATGGCCCTGTCCGGCAACTGGGGCAAGCCGGGCACCGGCTGGAACACCTGGGCCATGCCGGCCGACCATATCGAACTGATGATGGTGATGGAAAAAACCGTCGCCGAGGGCGGCCTGGCCGCCTTCGCGCAGAT
>NZ_JBFIII010000153.1 GCF_041601295.1 Immundisolibacter sp. | reverse complement strand
GTTGAGCCATCGTTAACGACGATGATCTGCGCCGCCGGTTGCTGGGCTTTCAGGGTTGGTAGCAGGCGTTCAAGCGCGGCGGCCTCATTTCGAGCCGGCAGCACGATGGACAGCTCGGGTCGGATTTCGGTCATGGCGTGTGCTCGCTAGGCGGGATGGTTGGGGGTGCGTGGCGCTCACAATATCAGCAGATCCGGCGCACATCCGTCGCCGCCGGTTTTAGACTCTGCGGCGGTACAGCCACCAGCTTGGCGGTGAAGGCGCTATCAAGGTCCGGAGGGAGACGCGCGATGGAATTGTCGTTTTATAGCGCGGACGTGTTCACCGAGCGGCCCTTTGGCGGTGCACAGATTGCCGTGTTCCCCGCCGCCGCTGGCCTGGACCCGGGACAGATGCAGCGCATCGCGGCCGAGCTTAATCTGCCAAACAGCGTGTTTGTTGTTGGTACTGAAATGCCCGATCGGTTCCAGGTACGCATCTTCACGCCGCGCGGGGAAGTCGATTTCGCCGGCCAGGCGGTGCTCGCAGCCGCCCATAGTCTGGTGCTGAGCGGTCAGGCGCCGGTCGGCGGCGCGCTCGAACTGCTGCACAACTTCGGTCCGGTACAGGTGCGGCCGGAGGCGGCACAGGGCCGGGTGGGTTTTGTACAGTTCAGCCACACCGTGTACCCGGTAATCGATCGCTTCGTGCCGGCAGTCGACGAGCTGGCGGGCATCCTGTCGCTGGAGCGGCGCCTGCTCGGCGAGCGCGACCTGCAACCGCTGCTGGTGGCCTGTGAGCGGCCCTACCTGATCCTGCCGCTGCGCAGCCTGGAGGCGCTGACGCAGGCGCGCTTTAACGCCGGCGCCTGGGCCGGTTCACACGCCCCGTCCATGCTGGCGCAGGAGCTGCTGCTGTTCTGCCGCCAGACCGAAAGCCCGCAAGCCAACTTCCACGCCCGCCTGATCGGCCCCGACATCGGCGCGCGCGAAGACCCGCCGGTCGGTGCCGCCCTGCCGGCCTTTGCCGCCTATCTGGCCGCCCAGCCCGGCCTGCGCGCCGGCACGCATACGTTCACCGTCGAGCGCGGTTTCGACGCCACGCGCAAAAGCCTGCTGCAGGCGGAGTTCGACAAGTACGACCAGGGTGGACTCAAGCTGCGCATGGGCGGGCATGCGGTGCAGGTGATTCAGGGCACGCTCAGCCTGCCGGATTGAGAACCAGTCCAGCTGGACCCAAGGCGCGTGGCGGCGACCAGCGTGTATACCGCGCACAGATACATCGCCGGGCGCAGCGGCACCGAATAGCGCGCCTCGGCTTGCAGCACGACATACACCAGCGACACGTAAGCCAGTGTCAGGTACAGCAGGCCGACCGCCGGCGGATCGCTGCGGCGTCGCCAGCAGGCCAGCGGCAGCCCGGCCAGGGCGAGCAGCAGCAAGGCCGGGTGCAGGCGTCGCATCAGGTCCAGGCTCAAGCCCATGGGCGCCGACTTTTCGTAATAGGAAGCCTGGACCTCGTAGATGTAGATGTCACCCTGTCCGACCAGGATGTTCCAGTCCCACAGCAGGCGCGGCTTCTCCAGCAGGTACCAGGACGCATACCGGATCGGTTCGGCCCGCAGGCGCGGCGTGAGCAGTTCCAGATAGCGTTGCCAGGATCCGTCCACGGCGGCGATATCCAGATTGGCGGCATTGGCCGGATCGCGTGGGTTTGCGCGGTACTGGGCCGTGAACTCAGGGTGCGAGCCGACGATGAAGTTATCGAGCGCCCGCGCCTGGGATGTGGGGCCATCGGCAGGCACGTTCAGCCAGGTCCGTACCTGCCAGGCGCCGACCGTTACCACCAGCGGCAGCAGAAAAACCAGCATCGGCCGCAGCAGGGCCGGCTGGCGCCATACCGCCACGGTGGCCACCAGCGGCGGCAGCAGGGCGAACACCGGATTGGTCGCCCAGGCCAGCGCGCCGAACGCGCCGGCGCCCAGCAGCGTTACCGCCCGCCGGCTGATCAGTCCACGCGCGAGCAGGTACAGGCAGGCGGTGAGTGCGAAACCGAACAGCGTTTCGCTCAGCACGTAGTTGCCAAGGCTGATGTGGTGCGGGCTGAAGGTCAGCAGCAAGCCGGCGGCAGCAGCGCCCCACAGGGGCAAGAACAGTGCCCCCATCAACACCACAAGGCCGCAGGTGAGCGCCCCCAACGCGGCGTTGGTCGCCAGCAGCAGCGGGTAATAACCGCGCATGCCGCCCAGCTTGATGGCGCCCGCCACCACGAGTGGATACCCCGCAGAACGGTAGCCGTCGGGTTGGGGTTGCTCGGCCGGGTACTGGCCGGAAAACACACCGTGCGTGGCCAGGTTGTAGCCGTAGATCGCGTACTTTCCGGCATCGGCGCGTAGGGGGTCGATCACCGGTGTGTACAGCGTAAAAAGGCCGCGCACCAGCAGCGCCAGTCCGGTTACAGCAAGCGCCAGCCACAGGGCGCGCCGCGCGGTGCTCATGCTGCAATACACCCGGATGGTTGGTGTCGGCGGCCGCGAGTGCCGGCCAACCACTGTTCAGCTTGATGCACTGTCAGGGCTGGCGGACTATCATGTACGGCATTACCGTACTCAAATGAGGGCGCAGCAGTGGATACCATCAGCGTCAACCAGTTCAGAGACAACATAAAGCGCTTTGTGGAACAAGTAATCAGTGATCATTTGCCGATCAAGGTAACCCGTCGGAATGGAGAAGATTTCGTGGTCATCAGCGCACAAGACTGGGAGCGCGAGCAGGAGACGCTGTTCGTTCTGCAAAATTCCAGCCTGATGACGCAGATTGCCGACTCGGCCCGCACCCACGCGCAGCGTTCCGGGTACACGCCAACGGATGCACAGGCCGATGAGATCCTTGGTGTTTGAAGGCAACACCTGGGTGACGTACGAGGCACTCAGAACACGCGACAAACGCCTGCATAAAGCGCTTTGCGACATCCTGAAGGAAATGCTGCGCAATGATCCGGCCACCGGAACCGGCAAACCGGAGGCTCTGCGCCAGAACCTGAGCGGTTTCTGGTCGCGCCGGCTGAGCCAGAACGACCGGGTGATATACCGGTTTGACGAGCAATTCATCTATATCTTCGCCATCGGCGGCCACTACGATCAGTTCACGCCGTAAGCGGCAGTGCCGGGCTGCTGGGCGCGGCTGCCATCAGCGGCCGGCACCTTGCCCGCCCGCCGGTTTGCGATCGCATCTTCAAGCACAGCCAGGTGGCCAGCGTCGGCAGGGGTGAGTTGTGGCAGGCTCTTGACCGCGGCCAGCACCGCCGAGGCACCGTCCAGGTCGCCCTGCAACATCAGGAAATTGGCTTCCATCAAGCGGTACACGAACCGCGGCGATTGCTGATAAGCCGAGCGCACCCAGGCTAGGCCTTGGTCGAAGCGATCCGTCTCCAGGCACAGTTGCCCGTAACTAAGCCACACCTGCTCGTGGCCCACGGCGTTCAGGTGCGGATTGCTGGCGGTCGCCGACAACCAGTCGAGCAACGTCGGGGTCATATCCCGGCACGTGATTTCGCCTGCCAGCAGGCAGTCGGTCAGGCTCTGCAGGGCGATCAATGTGGTCGGTGGCAGCGGGCGCTCACGCAGCGCCCTGGCGATTGCGCGGCGCTCGGTCGCATCCGGAATCGGCTCGCCGGCGGCACGCGCTGCCCAGGCGGCCTTGACCGCGTAGCCGGTTTCCCACGGCGCCAGTTCGTAGGCGCGCCGGTAGTGGGTGGCTGCCTTTGCCGGTTCGTTACGACGCTTCAGAAGCAACTCCCCCATCATCTGCTGGGCCGAAGCCGACTGCGGGTGGTGACGGTACAAGGCCTCGATGATGGTGTCCTCGCTGTACCAGGATGCCGCACGGCCAAATGTACCGAAACCCAGCGCCACGGTCGCCGCCAGCCCCAGCATGCCGTACAGGCGCTCTCGCCGCGCGTGTCGGGCAAACTGGGCCACGCCGTATACGGCGGCGAACAGCAGGCCGAAACTGGGCAGGTAATTACGGTGCTCGTGCGCGATTTCGAGCGGTACCACGGTTGATTCCAGCGCGTGCCCGGCCAGGAACCACAACACGCCGAAGATGAACACCGGCGCCCGACGACGCAGCATGACCGCCGCCACCAGAACAATCAGCCAGCCATCCAGCGCCACCAGCGTGGTCCAAGGATCGAGCATGCCGGTCGATAGCGCGATGTCGTCGTGGTACAGGCCCAGCCTGGCCGGCGTCGGCAGCAAGACGAGGCCAACGTAAAACCAGAGTACGCGCGCCTCCGTCATCAGCCTTTCGGCGAGCGTGAACGGCCGGCCGGCATAGCCATCCAGCAGCAGCCCCGGCTGGACTGCGAAAATGAGCAGGCCGACCAGCAGCGGCGCCAGAAGGGCGACGACGAAAAACC
>NZ_JBFIII010000152.1 GCF_041601295.1 Immundisolibacter sp. | reverse complement strand
GCCGAGGAAGCCAAGCGCGTTTACGGCGACGTCATCCCCCACGACAAGCAGGGTCGCCGTCTGCTGGTGATCAAGCAACCGATCGGTGTGGTGGCGGCTATCACCCCGTGGAACTTCCCCAATGCCATGATCACCCGCAAGGTCGGCCCGGCCCTGGCCGCCGGTTGCACCGTAGTGCTCAAGCCGGCCTCGGAAACGCCCTTGTCTGCCCTGGCATTGGCCGTACTCGGCGAGCGCGCGGGCATCCCCGCCGGAGTATTCAACGTGGTGCCGGGCAACAACTCGCGCGCCATCGGCGGCGAACTGACCGGCAACCCCAAGGTACGCAAGCTGTCCTTCACCGGCTCCACCGGCATCGGCAAGCTACTGATGGCGCAGTGCGCCGAGAGCATCAAGAAGGTCAGTCTGGAACTGGGCGGCAACGCCCCCTTCATCGTCTTCGACGACGCCGACCTGGACGCCGCAGTGCAAGGCGCAATCGGCTCGAAATTCCGCAACAGCGGACAGACTTGCGTCTGCACCAATCGCTTTCTGGTGCAGAACGGCGTCTACGACGAATTCACGCGCCGCCTGGTCGCTGCCGTCGAAGCGCTCAAGGTAGCCCCGGCCACTGAAGATGGCGCGCAACAGGGTCCGCTGATCAATGCCAAGGCCGTGGAAAAGATCCAGCAACACATCGCCGATGCGCTGGACAAAGGCGCGCGCTTGCTCAGCGGCGGCAAACCCCATGCGCTCGGCGGCAGCTTCTTCGAGCCAACCGTGCTGGGCGATGTTCGCGCCGATATGCTGGTGGCCCGCGACGAGACCTTCGGCCCGCTGGCGCCGATCTTTCGCTTCGAGACTGAAGCCCAAGCCATCGCCATGGCCAACGACACCGAATTCGGCCTGGCGTCCTATCTCTACACGCAGAATCTCGGCCGCGCCTGGCGCGTCAGCGAGGCGCTGGAATACGGCATGGTCGGCGTCAACGAGGGCCTGATCTCCACCGAGGTGGCCCCCTTCGGCGGCATCAAGCAATCCGGTCTCGGCCGAGAAGGCTCGCACTACGGCATCGACGACTACATTGAGCAAAAGTACATGTGCCTGAGTATCGTCTGAAGTGAGCGAAAATTAAGCAGAACATCCGCATCAGAGCTGATACCGCTGCTTTCGACCATCACGTCCAACCCCGTTCGGGGAAGCTGAGCATTGAGCTAACCAATCCTATGGGGGCGCCAGTGACCTGTCACTGGCCGACAACGTGGGTGTGGCCGAACCGGCATGAATTGGTAGCAAAATCTACAACAGCCGGTTGTTCTAGATAGGCTCTGTTCGCGTTCGCCGTGGGCTATCCCATGGCATGCCGGAGCCAGGCCTCAAAGGTTGTGAAAATATCGAGCGCCGTAGCGAGAGCGTCTCCAGTCATTCGCGGCAAGGCGCGCTGCGTGAAAAGTAGGGGAGTTTAGTGAGCTAAATGACCCTGCTTTTCACGTAACGCAACGTCAGCAGCGGGCGCCTGGAGGCGGTCGCAGTAGGCGAGAGTTTTTTCACAACCTCTCAGCACTGCGATCTTTGCCGGCACGCTCCAGTAATCGCCGCCAGTCCAAGTAATGGGGTAAATAGCGGGTGGCTACGCCATTGAAGCGGCGCATCCACTGCTTCAAGCGCGAGTCGTCGGCGTTCACATGCTGGATATGCAAGACGCGTTGCCGGACCCGCGTACCCTGCGCCAGATTCAACGGCTCATGCGCGATTGCTTCTGCCTTGGCAACTGCGCGAGATACGCCAGCACCCTCGGTGCATAGCACCGACTCAGGGGTCAGCAATTGCGGCAGCAGGCTCCCCAGCGTCTGTTTATCAACCTTAGGAAGGACAACAGCCTAATGCGTGCCTGCCGTTCCTGGACGACCAGCACTGGGATTTGCTCGACAGACAGGCCGCGTTTTTTGGCGCATCCGCCACGATCTCGGGCGTGGCGTGGCAGCTCGCGCTGACCTTTGAAGGACTCCAGGAAGTAGGTCTCGTCAGCCTCGACGATATTCTCAAGTTCGGTATCGTTTTCGCTGGCTGGAAGCGCCAACATCCGGTGGCGCCAGCGGAATGAGGTAGTGCGATCCACTCCAGACTCCTGAGCAGCCTTACGTACGCTGAGACCATTGACCATCGCTTGTACGTAGACCAGCCAAGCATCGCTGCGCTTGAGGTGGGCCAGCGGTGTTCCCGTCGCTGCGTTGAATGTCCTGCGGCAGCTCATGCAGCGATAACGCTGCACGCCAACGTCTTTACCCCAGCCGTGGATATGCCCAGCTTGGCAATACGGGCAAGATCAGTATTCGGCAAGCCACTCGCTTTGCCGGAGGATTTTAAAGGCGTTGACGTCTTCCGCCCACGCCTCATCAAGTCACAGCATGCGGCGCAGGACGTCGTTTCGAGGGTCCCGGTCGAAAAACCGGTGTTTCAGAGCGCCCACGACATGCAACAGAATCAGTCCGAGCAGGCTGTAGGCGAGCACTTTGTGCAGCCATTGGAAGACGACGAACCAATCGTCATTTTTCGCAAGGAGCTCCGGCAGGTTGACCCCAAAAAAGAACACCCCGTCACTCATCGTGTAGGTGCTCGACATTGAGTACCCCATCAAGGGTACGATCACGACGAGCGCATACATGACGCGCTGCGTAAGTCTTGACAGGAATCGTTCATGGCTCGCCAGCGTTTCCAGTGGCTGCGGAAGCCCGGGGGTCCGAAAACGCAGGGCGATCTGAGTCAGGACAACCAGAAATACCAATAGCCCAAAGCATTTGTGCCACGGGTAATAGAGCTCGTACTTGCTCGCCACTTCGTCATCCAGACCGGTCATATGCCAGCCTGCCCAGAGGAGGCCTGCGATGAGCACAGCGCGTACCCAGTGCAACATTCGCAGGGACGTCGGATACCGATCGGTTTTTTGTTGATTTATCGGGTTCATCGTAGTCGCTCCATTGATTATCAACGGCATCAAAAATGCTTTTTTGAACGGTCACCCTCTACGGCACAGGGCCCGAAGGGTGGTCCGGTCAGGACAGGGATCGTGCTCAGGTAGGCAGCAGCACGGTGATGACTTTCTCCTCGGTGTAGGCCACCGCGCCGGCAAACCCACCTTCACGGCCGATACCGCTGGTCTTTACGCCACCCCAGGGCAGGTTGGCGTCCAGCGGGCTCCAGCAGTTGATACCCACGGCACCGGCCTTCACCGCAGCGGCTACGCGGTGCGCTCGCACCAGGTCGGTCGTCCAGACCGTGGCCGCCAGGCCGTAGGAGGAGTCGTTGGCCAGTGCGATAGCTTCCTCTTCGCTGTCGAACATGATCAGCGTGCCGACGGGCCCGAAGATTTCGTCTTGGGCAATCGCCATGGTGTTGTTGGCGTTGGTGAAGATTGTCGGCCGGACAAACCAGCCCCGTTCAGGCGTCGATACACCGCCGGCCAGCAGCGAGGCGCCTTGGTCGATACCCAGTTGGATGTAGCGGTTAACGCGATCGAATTGCGCTTTCTTGGCCACCGGTCCCATCTGTATACCGGGCTGGCGAGGGTCGCCCACGTTGACTGCCTGCGCGGCATCGGCAAGTGCTGCGCCGAAGCGGTCTGCGATGCTGCGGTGGACCAGGATGCGCGAGCCGGCTGCACAGACCTGGCCCTGGTTGGCGAACAGGCCGAGCGCACACCCGCGCAGCGCGTCTTCGAAAGAGGCATCGTCGAAGACAATCTGTGGGCTCTTGCCGCCCAGCTCCAATGCCACGCGCTTGAACAGCACACCGGCGGTGCGCTGGATTTCGCGTCCGGCCTCGGGGCTGCCGGTGAAGCTGATCTTGGCAACGAGCGGGTGTTCGCACAAGGCGCGACCCACCTCGTTGCCGTAGCCGGTGACCACGTTGATCACGCCGTCAGGGAAGCCCGCTTCCTGAGCCAGCACCGCCAGGTGCAGGGCAGACTGCGGCGTCTCTTCCGAAGGTTTGATGACCACGGTGCAGCCTGCCGCCAGCAAAGCGGCGAGCTTCCAGACGGTGATCATCAACGGCGAATTCCAGGGAACAATGGCGCCGACCACGCCCACTGGCTCGCGTACCGTGTACGAGAGAGTCCTGGTGCCGAAATAGCCGCCGGTGGGAATGGTGCGCCCCTCGAGCTGGTTGGCCCAGCCGGCGGCGGCACGCAGGTTGGCGATCGCGTTGGGCAAGTCCATCCGGCGCGGTTCGATGGGTGAGCGACCGATGGCGTTGGCATCCATATCGGCCAGCAATTCGGTGTCGCGTTCAACCAGGTCAGCGAGTTTCGATAGCAATTGACCGCGCTGGGCGCCGTCAAGCTGGCTCCAGGCGCCACCCTCAAGTTGGCGATGCGCGGCCGCGACTGCGCGGTCCACGTCCTCAGCCGTGCCTTGTGCGGAGCTGCCGT
>NZ_JBFIII010000151.1 GCF_041601295.1 Immundisolibacter sp. | reverse complement strand
GCCTTTTTGTGGGGGCCAAAACGGACGTCACTCCAGATACGCATCCTGCGTCTTGACGATCCGGTAGACGGTTTCCAGCACCGGCACCTGTAAACCAAGCTCCTGCGCCTTGTCCAGGAACGGCTTGAGCAGGAAGTCGACCTCGGTCTTCTTGCCGCGGATGACGTCCTCGTGCATGGAGGTGCGGCCTTTCATGCCCTGCTGCTTGAGGCGCTCGCCGAGCTTCATCATCAGCGCCACCCCGCCCTCGAAGTCCAGTTCGTTCAATTCCTTGAATTGCGACATGGGGGCGTAGAAGTTCTGCGGTGTGTAGCCCATGGCGCCGTACACGCGCAGCATGTCCTTGGCCAGGGCCACGTAGTGCTCGGCGCCCTGGCGGATCAGCAGGCCGTCCTGGAAGTACAGGCGCAGGCCAAGCGTGGTCACCGACCAGCCGGACGCGGTGCCGATCTGCACCAGCTTTTCCCACAGCACCTGCATGATGTTGGGCACCGACCGGGCGACCAGGCCGCCGCGCGTGAAGGCCTCGGCCAGAGCATCCGTGCGGGCACTGGTGCCACCGTCAAGCTCGCCGAACCAGGCGGTCGTGGGCGTGGTGAGCGGGTTGCTGGCCACGCCCGGCTCGTGCAGGGTGCCGCCTTCGATAGTCGAGGCGCCGATCACCTTGTCGCGTCCCGCCCACTGGCGCAGGCGCTCTTCCTTGCCGATGCCGTTTTGTAGTGAGAACACGTTCTTGCAGCGCGCCTTGAGGCTATCCGCCTGGGCCAGCGCGGTTTCGGTGTCCTTGCCCTTGACCAGAACGATCAGGTGGTCGAATTCGCCCGGTGCGGCGTCCGGGCTGGTGACGGCGGTGAGGTTCTCGCGCACCAGGTGATCGCCGCGCACGCCGCTGATCTTCAGGCCGTTGTTATTGACTGCTTCAGCGTGGGCGGGGCGACAGATGAGGGTGACGTCCTCACCGGCCTCGGCGAGGTAACCGCCGATGACCGAACCCAGACCACCAGCACCGAGAATGACAAAACGCATGATCGTTCCTTTTGAACAGAGAGCCAGGGATGGTCCACCGCGGGTCAGCGACGCCCACGCTTGATTCGGCGGCGTGGCTTATTGGCCCAACGCCGGGCACGGTCAGCGGTCAGGAACCCGGGGGTTGATTGATTCAGTGTTTACTTCAAACGCTAACGCTTACGGCGCCGCCGGACCAGGAAAATCGTCAGCAGGACCAGAACGACAACGGCCGGCAGGATCACCGTGTACAGTCTTGGCAGAATCCCGAACACCACGATTTGCTCGAACGTCGGGGCATACGTGTACGCGCCTCCGGGATGCTCCTGGGGCACCTTGTCGGCCGGTGTGGTTCGGATGTATTCGACCAAACGGGACAATTCCTCGTCGGTGATGTCAGTCGGTCGCAGTGGCGGCATTTCCAAGAGGCCATTTCGGACCACCTGGCTGATGTACTCGGCCGGCAGGTCGGCGCGGTTCAGGATCACCGACTGCGCTTCGCCCTTGGTCAGGCCCAGCTTCATGGTGCCCGGATGATCGGCGCCAGGGGCATGGCAGCCCCGGCAGGACAGCATGAACAGCTCCTCGCCGCCGCGCTCGCCGACCGGCGTGGCCACCTCGGTGGCGGGGCTGGTCGCGGCATCGGTTGCGCCGTGCGCGAGCTGTGGGGCGCCAGAGAGGCCCAGCAGCATGGCGGTAACAAGGCCCAGGACGGATGTGTGACGGGTCATGGGGTACGCCTCAGGTACGGGGGCCGGTCCAGTTGGACGGCCAGATGCCGGATTTGCCCGGCGACAGGATTCCGTTGGGGTCCAGCGCGTCCTTGATACGCTGATTTACCTTGCGCAGGGCGCCATCCTGACCGTCGTACATGTCGGCGATGATGTCCATGTAAGTGAGGTTGGCCTTCAGCTCGCCATAGCCGTGCTTCTTGGCGATGGCCACCAGCTCGCGGGCGCAGGCATCGGCGCGGGTACGCGCATCCTCGTCACGGGGATCGAACATGATCATGACCAGCGTGATCATGGTGCGGAACATGGCCACTTCCTCGCAGATCATGTCGAAGCCGTGACGGTTCAGCAATTCCTTGAACAGAGTGAACATCTCCCAGGCGTTCTTGCCGGTCATGGCCGCCATGGGGGTGAAGTTAAGATGCCCGCCGCCATCCCAGTTGACCAGGTTGAACTCGGTCATGTTCGGCTCGCCGCGCATCAGCTTTTCGCGGTAGTTCCAGCCGGCGTCGTCGGCCGGCCGGTCGCCCTGCAGGTACACCTTGGCGCCGGGGATGCTGGTCAGCGCGTGCTGCACCATCTGCCAGGTCATGTCGACGTTCTCGGGCAGGCCGTACAGGGCACCGTAGATATTCCACATGCCCAGGTCGAGTTCCTTGGCGATCTCGCGCCAGCGCTCGTCGGGGATGATGCCGGGTTTGTCCCACAGCTGCTTGCGCAGGCGCTGCACCGATGCGCTGTAGGAGATGTGTTCGATCACCACGCCGTTCTGGATCACCATGTTCATCTTCAGCGGGCGCAGGATTTCCATCAGCTGCGTGATGTCCTCTTCCTTCTGGTAAGTGACCATGAACGGCTTGTAGGCTGGCGGCTCCGGCATCAGCCAGAAGCCCATCTTGGTGATGATGCCGAAATTGCCCTGCGTGAACATGCCGTCGACATAGGGTCCGAAGCCGTACTTGAACAACTGCCAGCTTCGGTTGTTGGGCATGGCGCCCATTCCGGTGCGTATCAGCGAGCCGTCGGCCAGCAACAGTTCCATGCCGCAGGAGAACAGCAGATGGTCGGCGTAGGGCGTGTACCCGGCGCCGTGCTCAAGGGAGTTTCCCATCACGCCGCCCCAGCCCGGAGCGGCACAGTCGATCCACAGCTTGTAGCCCTTTTCCTGGATGAACTGATAGAGCTGGAAGTAAGACACTCCCGGCTCCACCACGCAGTAGCCGCTTTCCTCGTTGACCTCCAGGATGCGATCCATGCGCTTGAGATCGAGCACCAGGTAGCCGGCCTGCTTGGGGGCCGGGCCGCCATAGGCAAAATTCTTGCCGTTGCCATAGGTCCACAGTGGCAACTTGTACGCGTTCGCGATCTGCAACACGCCCTGCACTTCGGCCACGGACGCCGGTGCGATCACCGCCGACGGCATGCGGCTTTCCGGCGCTACCGCCGACATATGGTCGAGGTACGGCTGGAGGTCGGTTTCAGAATCGGTCAAGACCCAGGCCTGGCCGACAATTTTGCGAATTTCTGCCAACGCGGACTGGAAGTCGTCGCGATTGACGCCATGCGGCAGGTACTCGGGCATCGACATCTCCTGGGGCGGCCGCGTCAGGAGACGACGGCCACGGTTTGCATTGTTATGAGGCTGCGCGGTGCTGTCAGTCGGCCAGGGCCGGCGCCATCAGGCGCAACCACTCGCGGTACTGGCCATGCAGCAACACTTCATCCTGAAAATCGGGACCGCTGCTGACCGCATCCATGCCGACCGGCAGCGAGTCCTCGTCGCCGCCGCTTCGCATCTGGGAAAAGCCCCGGTCGTAACCCATTTGCCATTGCACTAGACTGCCCTGCAGGCCGTCGTGGCAGGCCTCGAAGGTGGCCAGGTCGTCCGGCGTCGCAAGCCCGGTGGCGTTGTAGAAGTCCTCGAACTGGCGGATGCGCTTGGTGCGTATCTCGGGGGTGTCCTCGCGCGCGGCGAGGGCGAAACTCTCCACCTTGGTGAAGTCCACCGATACCGGTTTGATGACGCGGATCTGCGTCGCGGCATGGTCCTGCAGCAGCAAGTTCGGGAAGATCAGCAGGTTACGCAGGCGGTTGACCACCCACTCGGCGTGCATGGCACCGTGGCGCTGGGCCACCGCTTCGCGCCGGTTCCACACCGGTCGGTTTTGCGGCTGGCCGAAGGTGCCCCACATCAGGGTGTGGCCATGGCCATAGTCGTACCAGCCGCTTTTGAGTTTCAGCAGGTCGTCGCCGCCAAACGAGCGCTGCACGCCGCCTGCCTGCGCCGCCTTCTTGGCGCGGCGCTCTCCCTCGCGCTTCATGATGCCGACGTAATTGGCATGCACGGCGGTGAAGTGATAGCCGTCGATACCGTTTTCGGGCTGTAGCTTCCAGTTGCCACGGTGGGTGTAGCTGGACCAGCCGCGCAGCATTTCGAGATCCTGCTCGGATTGATCAACGCAAAAATCGATCGCCCGCGCGGCGCCGCCCAGGTGTTCGGCCAGCGTCGGCACGTCGGCGCTGAGCGACGCGAATACGAAACCGCGATAGGACTCGAGTTTGGGAATGGCGGTGAGATCATGGGATTGCGCATCGAAGGCGGCCGGGTAGGCGCCGCTGTCGTGATCCTTGATGTTCACGTTCTTGCCGGCGGTGTCGTACACCCAGCCGTGGTACGGACAGGTGAAAAACTGCTCGTTGCCCTTGCGAGTGCGGCACAGGGTGGCGCCACGGTGGGCGCAGGC
>NZ_JBFIII010000150.1 GCF_041601295.1 Immundisolibacter sp. | reverse complement strand
CTGCATAGAGGAACGCCAAAAAGAAAAGGCGGCCTGAAGGCCGCCTTTTCAAAGCTCAAGTAAGGCTGACGCTTACGCGTTCTTGCGCGCCCGGCCATTCACCCAGCCCAGGCCGAGCAGTCCGGCGCCGAGCAGGCCCAGCACACCGGGGACGGGCACTGGTACGTTGTTGAAGGCAATGTTGCCAGAACCATTGATGATGATGTCATTCTTGGTGGCGAACGGTCCCCCGACCAAGCCGCTAATGCCGGTGTTCACGCCGTTGAGGTCGCCACTCGTGAACCACTCGCCTTCGTCATCAAAGTCTCCATCGTTATTGAGGTCGCCCGCAAAGGCGGCGCCACCCCACACCGTCGGGTCATACGAAGTGACCCGGAACAGCACATCGAAGTCACCACCCAATAGGCCACCGGAGACGTGGAAGCCACCGATGGTAAGGACGCCACTCAGGATCGCGATGTCGTCAGTGGTTGTGCCACCCACTGCGGTAGTCTGGTTTGGATCCCCCGGTGCGGCCGCTACCGACGTGGTGTTTTCGTCGCGATCGATGTAAATGGTCAGGTTAAAGGTGTCAAACGTGCCGTCGATTCCAACGAAGCCCGGACCTGGCACCACGGAGCCGGTGGCCGTGAAAACGCCGTACATCTTGTAGCCAAGGCCAAAGCCCAGATTCAGTGCGGTGCCAAGTACGGGCGTGCCCAGAGGGTGCTGGAAAGCGGAAAAGAAGGCGACGCCTGTCTCGACAAAGCTGGCCGAAAATGCACCGGTGTTGGTCTGGTCGACATCGGCTGTATATGAGAAGTCGATCGCCGACGCTGTGAAGGTACTGGCGATACTGGTTTCAAACCCGTCGGGGTTGAAGGTGAACTCCTGGCCGTCGAAAAGCGTGAATCCGCCGATATGAGCGGCATTAGCTGAGAAGCTTGTGAGCCCCAGGGTCATCAGCCCAGCTGCGAGTGCGATCTTGCAATTCATTAGCGTCGTCTCCTTCGTGGACCATCGCCTATCGACGGCTTTACGCTTGTTAGCTAATCAAGCACCGTGCCAAATGGTCATTAAAATACATAACTTACTAATAATTATGAAAGTTATAATAATTTTTTCGGGCGATATTGGCTGTTCCGAACTGACGGTTCCGCGTTTTGTAAAGAAAGCTGACTGACTGAGGAGGTACAGGCGGAGGCACGGGCGCCGCTTTGCACGTGAGAGGCCGGAGAATGGACTATGAATAGATTCATCATGATGATAATAAAAAGAAAAAGTTTAAATTTACGAGCTTGTAAAAAATACTGACAGAGCGCGGTCAGGGTGTTTTGCGACGACCATCGGCCACCAGCAGCAAGGCGGGTAGCAACAACAGGTCGAAGCTCACCGCCACCAGCAGGCCGACGCCGGTGAGGAGCCCGAACTCACGGCTGGGGATGAAGGCCGACAGGCCAAGCAGCAGAAACTGCGCGCCGAGGATGATGCTGGTCGCCAGGCAGTCCGGACCGGTGCGCCGCAGGGTGCGGGCAAGTGCGAATACGGTTCCGGCACCGGCCGCGCGTCGGCTGCGGTAGCCTTGATATAGGTAAATCGTGTCATCGACCGCGATGCCGGTGGCGACGCTGGCGATCAGCGCCGTGGCCATGTCCAGCCAGATGCCAAGCGTGCCCATGAGCATGAAAGTGAGGGCGATCGGCGCCGCGTTCGGGATCATGCACAGCGCAGCCGCGCGCAGCGAGCGCCACAGGATCACCAGCAGGCCAAATACCAGCGCCAGCACGGTCAGGCCGCTGCTGATCTGGCCGCGCATGAGCAGCCGCTCCTGGTCGGCAAACATCCGTCCGGCCCCGGCCAGCTCCCAGCGCAGGGCGCCAGGGGGCTGTTGGGTGAGATGCGTTCGCAGCCGGGCCATGAAAGCGTTGATCTCGGCACTGCCGCGGGTGTTTAGCTTCATCCACAGGCGAGTGCGCTGAAAATCCCGATCGACCAGGTCGTGCAGATCCCGACCGTCGTATATCAACAGGTATTGGCTGATCAGGTCGCGCCGGTCGGGCAAGCCGCGCGGGGCTTCACCACCACCCCTGAATGCCCAGTGCATTTCGGTTATCAGGTCTGGCAGCGACAGGGTGTAGTCGACTTCCGGCTGTTGCCTGAGCCAGACCTGGGTGGCAGCAATGGCGCGCAGGGCGGCCGGGTCGGTCAGGCCGTCGCGGTCGGCGGCGTCGAACACGACTTCCAGGGCTATGACGCCGGACAGACTCTGTTCGATCGCGTGGGTGGCCTGGGTCAGCGGGTGGCTGTCGGGAAAAAACTTATACAGGTCGGTCTGGACGCGGATGTTGGCCAGTTGTGGTGCGCCTGCCAGCAGCAGCACGCCAAAGCTGCCGAGTACCCAGCCCGGTCGGCGCAGGGCAATTCGGGTCGTGCGACGGACCACGGCATCCAGCCGGCGCAGGCCAAGGTCACTGACGCGCCAGGGCCCGCGGTCGAAGCGCAGGATAAGGGATGGCAGCAGCCACACGGTGACCAGGTAGATAACGGCCACGCCAACGCCCCCGGCAATGCCAAAGTCGGTAATCGGGCGGATGGGGGTCACCGCCAGCGACAGCAGGCCGGCGACGGTGGTCAGCGCCGCGAACAGCGCCGGGCGACGCACGTGATTGATGCTGTCGAGCACGCGTGCGCGGGGCGTGGGCTGGCGCTGATTGGCATGCACCACGCCGCTGAACAGATGCATCAGCGCCGCGGTACTGAGCGCCAGCAGCAGGGGCGGCAGCATGGAGTCGACCAACGTAAACGGCTTGCCGCTCAGGGCAAGCACCGCGACGCTGCTGCCGGTAACAGCGGCAAACGTCAGGCTGGCCAGGACCACCACCAGCCGGCGACGAAACATCCACCACAACAAGCCAAGTCCCAGTGCGGTGGTGATGGGAGTAAAGGTCGTGCCGTCTGCGATCATCGACTTCAGTTGCGCGGCGTCAAGCGCGACCCGTCCACCGATCGCTGCGAGCCGAGGATCAAGCCCAAGCTGGGTGATGGTGTCGCGCAGCAACAGTTCGAGCAGCGCCCGCTGGCGGCTATCGCGCAGCTGGTGTGGGCGGACAATCAGCGCAAGCGTGGATCCGTCGGGCGCCACCAGTAAACCTGGCGCAAAGCGATCGGCCAGGGCGCGGCGGCGCCATTCGGCAGCAGACTTGGCGCCGGCTTCCCGCAAATTGATCAGGGGCGCCACGCTGAAGCCATCGGTGGTTGGCGCGATGTGGTCGGCGCTGGTGACGCTGAGCACGCGTTCCACCAGCGGCGATTGCTCGAGCGTGTCACCCAGTTGCTGGATTTTCTTCAGCGTGGCGGTGTCCCACAGTGCCGGCCCACCGAACAGGGCAACCAGTACCTGGTCCTCGGGAAACTGGCGTCGCAGCTCCTGGTTGAACACCACGGCGGGCGCAGTGGTCGGGAGGTAGGTTTCGGGCGAGTTGTCGAGTTTCAGACGCGGCAGCGCCGCCAGCGGTAGCAGAATCAGCGCGGCCAGCAATGCGGCCGCAAACCGCGGCCGATCAAGCATCCAGCCGCTCAAAGCTTGCTCCGCCAGCCCAGCGTGATACCGGTATTGTCGTGGAAGAAGCCGCCAAGGGTGTCCTGCGTGCCCCTGAAAATATGGGCGGCGATATAGAACTGGTGTGGCTCCGCGAACACATAGCGCAGCTCCGGATTGACGTACACGTCACGCACATTGAGGCCAAGTGCGTAGCGGGTTTCGAATTCCCAGCGCCGCTGGCCGAGCGGGAAGAACACCGAGCCATTGGTGAAGTAGCGTTGTCGCCGATCCAGCAGCGAGGACGGCCCGAACAGGTGTTTGGAACCCAGCTGCAGGTTGACGCGCAAGTCGCGGTCGCCGGGGTAAAACTCGGCGCCGATCACCGCATGAAGGGCGTTGACCGTGTCCAGGGCACCGTCGCCATCGGTGACCGGCGCAGCGCTCAGCCAGGCCGCCTCGGCGCGCCAGGTGGTGCGGCCGGTCACCGTGCCCGCGTCGGCGCCCAGTACCCAGGTATAGGGATGGCGGCCGACGAAGGTGTCTGCGGCCAGGGCGACCGCGCTGCTGACATCACTGCCGCCTGCAAGCGCTGTGCGCACCCGCGGGTCAAGCTCGTAATAGGGTGTGGAATGACGCACTCGCTGCGCGGACACAGCGTAGTCGAAGGCGGACAGTTCCTGGCTGTAGCGCAGGCCGCCGCCGCCGCTGCCCGAGCCGTCGTCGTCAAAACGCCCGGCCTTGATCAGCGCGGTCTGCAGCGCGTTGCTGGGCAGGCTCAGGAACCGTCCGTCGCGACGGTTTACCGGGTGCCAGGGGCTGGCCTCGTCCGGCAGCTCGGCGGGTCGGAAGGCGGGTATCCATACCAGATCGAGCTTGCCCGGCAGACCGAACCATTCGGCGCGGACGGCCGGTACGGTGCGCCGCCGTTGCGGCAGTCGATCCAGCGCCATGCGGGTGAGGTCGGTGACCGACATATGGTCGGTGGGCGGGATCTCGTCGACTCGGCCCCACAGCACGCGCTGCGCGCCCATGGTCAGGCGAAGG
>NZ_JBFIII010000149.1 GCF_041601295.1 Immundisolibacter sp. | reverse complement strand
GCCGGCAAGCTGGGCAGGGTGTCTTTCAGGCGCAGCGCCGCCGCACGACCGAACACGATGATGTCCAGCAGGCTGTTGGCGCCCAGACGGTTGGCACCGTGCACCGACACGCAGGCTGCCTCGCCGATGGCGAACAGGCCCGGCACGACGAAATCATTGCCCTGGGCGTCCTGGTTGATGACCTCACCGTGGTAATTGGTGGGAATACCACCCATGTTGTAGTGCACGGTCGGCAGCACGGGGATCGGTTCGCGCGTCACGTCCACACCGGCAAAGATGCGCGCCGTCTCCGAGATACCGGGCAGACGCTCGTGCAGGGTCTCGGCACCCAGATGCTCCAGGTGCAAATAGGCGTGGTCCTTGTTGGGCCCGCAGCCCCGGCCTTCGAGGATTTCCACCGTGATGGCACGCGACACCACATCGCGCGAGGCCAGATCCTTGGCGCTGGGCGCGTAGCGCTCCATGAAGCGCTCGCCGCTGGCATTGGTCAGGTAACCGCCCTCGCCGCGCGCGCCTTCGGTAATCAGGCAGCCGGCCGGATAAATGCCGGTCGGGTGGAACTGCACCATTTCCATGTCCTGGAGAGGCACGCCGACGCGGGCCGCCAGGCCCATGCCATCGCCGGTGCAAATATGCGCCCCGGTGCAGGACTGGTAAGCCCGCCCGTAACCCCCGGTTGCCAGCACCACGGCGCGGGCAAAGAAACGGTGCAAAGTGCCCTCGGCCATGTCGTACGCGACCACGCCAATCACCCGACCCGCCGCATCGGTCATCAGGTCGATCGCGAAATACTCAACGAAAAACTGCGCCTTGTGCTTCAGCGACTGCTGGTAAAGCGTATGCAACATGGCGTGTCCGGTGCGGTCGGCCGCGGCGCAGGTGCGCTGCGCCGGCGTCTTGTGGTCGGCCTGGTACTGACCGCCGAAGGGTCGCTGGTAAATCTTGCCGTCGTCGGTGCGCGAGAACGGCATGCCGGCGTTTTCCAGCTCGATCACCGCCGGGATGGCGTGCTGGCACATGTACTGGATGGCGTCCTGGTCACCCAGCCAGTCCGAGCCCTTGACCGTGTCGTAAAAATGATCGCGCCAGTCGTCGTCGACCATATTGCCCAGCGCGGCGTTGATGCCGCCCTGCGCCGCCACGGTGTGCGAGCGGGTCGGAAACACCTTGGTGATGCACGCCACCGACATGTTCTCGGCCGCCATGCCGAATGTGGCGCGCAGGCCGGCACCACCGGCGCCAATCACGACCACATCGAAGTGGTGGTCGATGAGGGTGTAATCCATGCTCATACCGGGGTTTGGCTCCGTCACTGTCCGAACATCACACGCAGCACCGACACCGCCGCCAAGGCACCGAGTCCGACCACCAGTACCAGCAGACCGACCAGCGCCAGCAGGCTGTGTGCGGCGGTGTGCAGGTAATCCTCGATCACGACCCGGCTGCACAGATAGGCGTTGACCATTGCCAACAAAAAAAACACCAGCACCAGGCTGCCAGTCGTCGGTGCGGCCAACCACGCGCGCGCCTCCTGCAGCGAAACCCCGCCCGCGCTCAGGCACAGCAGCTGCACCAGCAGCACGGCGCCGAGCACCACCAGTGCCGCCGCCGTCATGCGCTCCCAGAAAAACGCGCTGGTGCCGCTACCGGCCGCGCCATGGCCGCGTGCCAGGGCACGAGGCGAACGAAACTGCGCCATCAGCCGGCCCTCACGGCGATATACAGCCACACCAACACCGCGGCCACTGCCGAGCCGATCAACGCCAGTCGGGCACTGCGCCGTGCCGTGGCCAATTCAAACCCATAACCCATGTCCCAGGCGAAATGGCGGACCCAGTGCGCAGCATAGAAAAACGCACAAAACGTCCAGCCAAACAGCATCACCTTGCCCACAAAGCTGCCCCAGAACGCTGAGTAGTGATCGAACCAGGCGCCGCCCTCGGCGACCGCCAGCAGCCACAATGCAAACAGCCCGAGACCGCCCAGCAAGGCAGCGCCCACAGCGCGATGCAGGATGGAGGTGTAGCTACCGATCAGTGGTCGGTACACGGTCAGATGAGGCGACAACGGCCGCGGTTTGCCCATGGGGCAAGCTCCCTCACAAATGGTTAGCTGTTTTTGGCGCTGTAAGTCGTTGGCGCCGCGGGACCACACGGGCTGCATAACGACGCATAGGTAGCCAAAAACTTTAACACAGCCACCGATCTGCCCTGCCGCCTGTTGGTGCTTGGCAGGGTTTGCATTAGAATCCCGCGCCTCTCAATTTCCGGCCGGTGTGAAGGCACTTCGCGCCGCCAGCGACCCTGGAGTCCCGCAATGGGGATAACCGAATCTCCACAAACCAGTTTCACGCCCTACAAGCCGAAAAAGGGCGAGAAATACATGAGCGAGCCGCAAAAAGAGCACTTCAAGCAGATTCTGTATGCTTGGCGGGCTGAACTTGGCGCCGAAATGGACCGCGCGCGCCACCGCATGCAAGACGAAACGATCAACTATCCGGACCCGACCGATCGCGCCACGCAGGAGTCGGAGATGACGCTGGAGCTGCGCACCCGCGACCGCGAACGCAAGCTGATCCGCAAAATCGAAGAAGCGCTTGAGCAGGTCGATCGCGGCGAGTATGGCTACTGCGAGTCGTGTGACTCGGAGATCGGCCTGCGCCGGCTCGAGGCGCGCCCGACCGCAACGCTGTGCATAGATTGCAAGTCGCTGGCAGAAATCCGCGAACGGCAAATGGGCTGACGCCCGCGTCGATCCCTGACCGTTTGCGCGATCGGTACCACGCACGCCGGTTATCCGCCGATCAGTCCCTGTGCCATGCCGGGGCGGTCCTGGGTCAAGTCCGGCTTTTTCAGCTCGGGGCCAACACAGCCCCCCCGGCGGGCATGTCGCTGGCGTCCTGGCCACCTGCCAGCAGCAACTGCACGGACAACTCCCGAATTGCGCTCAGCGCCGGTGCACGACCGTTAGCCCTGTAGCGCGGTTCCGGCCTACGCCACCGACGGTGCCATAATCGGCCCACGGTGGACGCAGCGACCCAGGAACCCCGCATGTTGAAACGACTCGACCACGTCGAATTGATCCCCAGCGACTTCGAACGCAGCCTCGACTTCTACACCGCAACCCTGGGCGGCCAACTCAAGCACCGCTATGCCATAGAACATCCCACCCTGAGCGAGGTCGCCTACATCTCGGTTGGGGAATCGGCGGTGGAGCTGCTGCACGCACCGACCGCCCGCGCCCTGGCGCAGGATGGCGAGCGCATCGGCTACCGGCTGATGGCCTTCGAGGTCACCGACATGGTGCGAACGCTGACCGAGCTCGCCGGCAAGGGCATTACGCCAAGCTGGGGACCGGTCGAGGCGCCGGCCTTCATCCGGGCCGAGATTACCGATCCCGACGGCAATGCCATTGAGCTACGAGAATGGAAGCAGAAACCATGAATGACACCATTACAACCCCCGTGCGACTTGAAGTACTCGGTATCGGCATGGGCCGCACCGGCACCGCCAGCCTGAAGGTGGCTTTGGAACAGCTCGGCTATGGACCGTGCCATCACATGCTGGAGCTGTTCTCGCGCCCTGGCGATGCGGTCCGCTGGCAGGCGCGGGCACGCGGCGAGGCAGTTTCCTGGGATGAGTTGCTGGGTGGTTTCCGCTCGACCGTGGACTGGCCATCGGCGTACTTCTGGCGCGATCTTGTGCGCGATTTCCCGGCCGCTAAAGTCATCCTCACCGTGCGCGAGCCCGAGGCCTGGTACGACAGCATCAGCAATACCATCTTCAAGGCGCTGGATCAGCCCTTACCGCAGCAGGACGACGCAGCCCGCGGTCAGCGGGTGATGGCCAAGGACATCATCGTCGAGCGCGATTTCAGCGATCGGCCTCATGACAAGGCGCACGTACTCGCCCGCTATGCCGCCCACAATGCCGAGGTGCAGCGCACGGTGCCGGCCGAACGCCTGCTGACCTACGACGTCGGCGAAGGCTGGGGGCCGCTGTGTCGCTTCCTTGGCCAAGCGGTGCCGGACGCGCCGTTCCCGACCGCCAACAGGCGCGATGATTTCCATCACGGCCCCGGCCGTCAGCGAGACTGACCCGCCACCCACATGACCCTGTACGGCATCAAGAACTGCGATACCGTCAAGAAATCCCGGGCCTGGTTCGCTGCGCGCGGCGTGCAGATGCCGTTTCACGATCTGCGCCGTGACGGCCTGGACGATCTGCGGGCACGCCGGTGGCTGGCCGCCCTGGGCGCCACGCGACTGGTGAACCGCAGCGGCACCACCTGGCGCGCGCTTACCGCCGAACAACAGACAATTCCGGACGACGACACGCTGATCGCGCTACTGCGGGCGCAACCGGCGCTGATCCGCCGCCCGGTGGTCGAGCTCGGCGACCGCATTACCGTTGGCTTTGTCCCCGACGCCTGGATCGGGATGCTGGAGGCAAACGCTTGAGTGCGGTGCTGGAACTGGCGCAGGCGCTGATCCGCCGCCGGTCACTTACGCCCGATGACGGTGGCTGTCAGGCATTGCTCGGTCAGCGCCTGGCGGCGCTTGGTTTTCGCCTGGAGCCGATGCACTTCGGCGGCGTCGACAACCTGTG
>NZ_JBFIII010000148.1 GCF_041601295.1 Immundisolibacter sp. | reverse complement strand
TTGACCGAGGCATTGCCCGATACGATTACGCTGGAGGAGGTGAGCCTGCGCTGGAGTCGACAGCCGTTTCGCAGTCGATCCGACATGCTGCTCAAAAGGGCCTTGCTGGTGCGGATCGCGGATATCGCCCGCAGCCTGCACGAGAACGGCGTCAACCACCGCGATTTCTATTTGTGTCATTTTCGTCTTGAGCAGGGCAGTCCGGGCCTGCACAGGCCCGGAGAGGCGCTGTTGCTGCACGTCATGGACCTGCACCGGGCGCAGCTGCGGCGGCGCACGCCGTTGCGCTGGCGGATCAAGGACATTGCCAGCCTGTACTTTTCGGCGCTCGACGCAGGCCTGACCCGGCACGATTGCCTGCGCTTCATGCGCCTGTATACCGAAACACCACTGCGCGAGCAGTGTGGTAGACCGTTCTGGCGACGGGTCAGCACCAAGGCAGAATTTCTGTACCGGAAAGCACATGGGCGTTCCGCAAAACTGCCCCTGGAGGCCGGGTGACAGACCGACCGACACTGCCGCTGCAACTCGAGGTGCCGGGCATGGGGCCACTGGTTTGTGAGCGCGCGCTGCGCATCCTGCCCGGTCAGCGCTGGACGCTTGCAGGTCGGCTGCCAGAGCAGGCAGACATGCCCGTGGTTGCCAAGCTTTATCTGGCGTCCGGGCGACGTGCGCGCCGCCATTTCGAGCGCGAGCGACGCGGCCTTGAGGCGCTGTACCAGCGTGGCATCGCCGCGCCCGAATTGCTTTTTTCCGGCCAGCTCCCGGCGCCGGCCGGCTGGTTGGTGTTGACCGCGCTGCTTGGGGGAGAACCAGCCAACCGCATGGCAGTGGCAACCCTCCCGGCGGTATTGCGCGCGGTCGCGCTACACCACGCCGATGGGGTCGAGCAGACCGATGCACATTTGGGCAATTTCCTGATTCGCGGCGGCGTTGCCTGGACCCTGGACGGCGCCGGTATCCGCGCCGGGCCGGCACCGCTGCCGGCGCGCCGGGCACTACGCAATCTGGCCCGTTGGCTGGCCCAGATTCCACCGTCGGCAGTGATTCAGCTCGGCCAGCTGTACACGCAGTACCGCGCGGCGCGCTGGGATGGCGGCAGGATCGGTTCCGGACGGGCGCTCGGCCGGGCGCTGAAGCATGAACGCCGAAAACGCGAGACGCGCCATCTGAAAAAAGTGTTCCGCGACTGCACGGCGTTCTCGGTATCGCGCAGCTTCACACGCGTGCAGGTGCTGGATCGCCGCTATGACACGCCTGCCCTGCGCGAGTTACTCGCCAATCCGGATGCCGCGTTCGCCGCGTCGGATGCCGACTGGCTCAAGCGTGGCAATAGTGCGAGCGTGGTGCGGGTGCTCGTCGACGGCCGGGCACTGGTGCTCAAACGGTACAATCTGAAAAGTCCCGTGCATTGGCTCAGGCGTTTTTGGCGGCCTTCGCGGGCCTGGCATAGCTGGCGCAACGCGCAGCGCCTGGTCCTGTGGGGCGTGCCGACAGCCACTCCGGTGGCAGTGCTTGAAAATCGTCTGGGTTGGCTGCGTGGGCGCGCCTGGTACGTCAGTGAATTCGTTCCCGGTGTGCCACTGCACGTTGCCCTGGCGGATACAACCGGGCCGCCGCGCGAGGTCATCATCGAACGCCTTCACACATTGCTGACCGAGCTGGTCCAGTTACGCCTGAGCCATGGCGACCTGAAAGCCACCAATTTTTTGTTCGATCCCGATCGTCCCCTGATGTTGCTGGACCTCGATGCCATGCGTCGCCACCGTCGGCGCCGCACGTTCTCGCGCGCATTTTCACGTGATTTACAGCGTTTGCGCGCCAACTGGGCCGAAGACCCGCCGTTGCGTCTGGCGCTGGACGACGCACTGACTGATATAGAGCGTTACTTATGATTGTTCTGGGCCTGTCCGGCGCGGTCAGCCACGACGCCTCCGCGGCGCTGCTGGTGGACGGCGAGTTGGTGGCGGCGGCGGAAGAAGAACGCTTCATCCGCGACAAGCACGCCAAGGGTCGCCAGGCCCTCAACGCGGCGCGGTTTTGCCTGCAGCAGGCTGGCATCCGGCCCGACCAGGTGGATGCGGTGGCCTATCCCTATGCGCCGATTGGCCTGCGCTCGCCCGCGCGCTGGCACTACGCGGCCCGCCACTGGTACGCGCCGGATCGGGCGCTGACGGCGCTTTTCGACGGCAACCGGCGTTACCGGCGCAACCGCCGCCAGGCGCTGGCCATGCTGGGCGAGCTGGGCTTCGCGGCAGGTGGCGCCCCCTTTGTGCCGGTGGAGCACCACCTGGCGCATGCATCCAGCGCCTATCACCTGTCCGGTTTCGACGGCAAGGTGGCCATTTTGGGGCTAGACGGCCGCGGCGAGTACGCGACCACCTTTTTCGGCTACGGCGAGGGCGGGCGCATTCACAAGCTGGCCGAATTCTACGAGCCCGATTCCCTGGGCGGCCTGTACGGGGCGATTACCGAGTATCTGGGTTTCGAGATGCTGGACGGCGAGTTCAAGGTTATGGGTATGGCGCCGTATGGCGACCCGGATCGGTTCGATTTCTCGCGCCTGCTGCAAAGCGACGGCCGGCGGCTGCGCGTGAACAACCGGCTGGTGAACGTGGTTGGTCTGCGCCGTTACAAGCGCGCTGGCAAGGGCTATTTCTTCAGCCCCGAACTGATCAAATGGCTGGGCCCGCCGCGCGACGGGGACGCCATCGATGAGCCTTACATCCACTACGCCGCGGCAGTACAGAAGCTGCTCGAAGAAACCACGCTCAGGCTGGTGCAGCACCACCTGGGCCCGGTGCTGGCGCAGGGCGGTCAGCTGGCCTACGCCGGCGGTGTGGCGCTGAATGTCAAACTAAACCAGCGTCTGATGGCCTTACCGCAAGTGAGGCAGTTATTCGTGCAGCCGGCGGCCGGCGATGCCGGCACCGCGATTGGCGCCGCGACCTACGTGGCGGCTATGGCCGGTGACGCGATCAAGCCGCTTCGACACGTGTATCTGGGTCCCGACTTCAGCACCGAGGAGTGCCTGGCAGCCTGCGCCGCCCATCCGGCCCGACCGCAGTACCGGTGCCTGGACGACACGGTGGCGACCGCTGCCGACATCCTGACGGCTGGCAACCCGCTGGCCTGGTTTCAGGGTCGAATGGAATTCGGGCCGCGCGCCCTGGGTAATCGCAGCATCCTTGGTAATCCGTCGCACTCGGGTGTGGCCGAACGTATCAACGCGCAGATCAAGTATCGCGAACGCTGGCGGCCGTTTTGCCCGTCGGTGTCCGAGCGTGTGGCGGCCGACATCATCGGCAGCGATCACCCGGCGCCTTACATGACATTTACCTTCGATGTGGCGCCGCATTGGCGAAATCGTATTCCGGAGGTGGTGCACGAGGACGGTACCGCCCGTGTCCAAATCGTGAGTGCGGACACCAATCCGCGTTACCACGCCCTACTGGACGCGATGGCCGAGCGCACCGGCAACGCCGTGTTGCTGAACACGTCGCTGAACCGCCGCGGTGAGCCAATGGTCTGCGCGCCCAAGGACGCGCTGGACATGTTCTACGGCTGTGACCTGGAGTACCTCATCATGCAGGACGTGTTGGTCACCAAGGCTGGTGCAGCGGGCGGCTGATCGGATGAGCGGGGTGCTTTTCATCGTCAGTAGCACGCGCAGCGGCAGCACCCTGCTTGAGCGGCTGCTGAACGAACTGCCCGGGGTGGTATCGGCTGGCGAGCTCAAGCGCATCTGGCGCCGGGGATTCACCGACAATCAGTTGTGCAGTTGCGGGCAGCCGTTTCACGACTGCCCGTTCTGGCAGGAAGTGGTGCAACGCGCCTTTGCGGATGCCACGGTGGATGCCCGCGCCAACGATGCCCTGTGTCGTCGTGTATGCCGCGGCGGGGTGCACGCTGGCAATGTTCCGGCGGCGTTGCGCGGGACGTTTCTGGGCCTGTCCGGGAAATTGTGTGCGGCCATCGTCGGCACGGCGCGCGCGGGCTGGGTGGTGGACTCGTCCAAGGATCCGGCTTATGCGGCGCAATTGGCCCAGTTGCCGGGGTTTGAAACCCGCTACCTGCACCTGGTGCGTGATGCACGGGCGGTGGCGCATTCGAAGTCGCGGCTGCGCAGGCGCCCGGAGATTCACTGGAAAGAGGCATATATGCGGCGCCGCTCGGCCTGGGCGAGCGCCGGTAGCTGGAACCAGACCCAGCGGCTAGCCGAAGCCGCTCGCCTTGCTACCGGACGTCCCTGGTTGCGAGTGCGTTACGAGGACCTGGCCGGTTCACCGCGTGGCGTGGTGCAGCAGATATGGGACTGGCTGGCGCCTGCCATCCCCGACGCGACGAGCGATCCGCTCGGTTTCATAGACGAAAACACGGTGCGGGTAGGTAGCGGGCACTCGGTGGCGGGCAATCCGATGCGTTTTGGCAGCGGACAGCTGATGGTGACCCCGGATGTCGGATGGCACCAGCAGATGCCGGTGCTGAGTCGGGCTGCGGTGGGTCTGCGCTGTTACCGTGGTCTGCGCCGGTACGGGTACCTTTAGATTTACATCCGCCACGTTGAAGCGGCGCCATCGGAGGAGTCAGTCATGTTACCGATCGTTGCAACCGTCATCG
>NZ_JBFIII010000147.1 GCF_041601295.1 Immundisolibacter sp. | reverse complement strand
TCAGATCGGTCATGCCGGCGCCCTGCCACAAAAACCCGCGATCACCGGTTGCGGCGCTGCTAAACCCCACCACCTGGCCGTGGTCATTGATGCCATTGGCATAGCTGAAATCATCCCCGCCCGGCAGATCGCCAAGATCGGTCATCACGCCGCCGTCCCACAAAACTCCCCGAAAGCCGGTTGCGGCACCGCTAGCCCCCACCACCTGGCCGCTGTCATTGATGCCAAAGGCAAAGATGTCAAAGGCATAACTTCATCAGCCCCGCCCGGCAGATCGCCAAGGTCGGTGATGGTATACAGCTGTAGCGCCGATGCGGCGCCGGTTGCGAAAAGGATGGCCGCGGCAAACGCCGGTAACAAGGTTTTCCTTGATCGATTCCGGATTGGGGGCTTCATGTGTTTCTCCGTTTTTGATTCATGAGACAAACCACGGTTTCTGTCCGTCGCCAAGCGTGGCCTCGCGATCCGGATTTACGCAAGCACTCATCGTGCCGTCGGCTGATAGGCAATTAAAGTCAAGTGCTTGAAAATCCATGACGGCAGCGCCGGAGCGCGGGCGACACGAAGTTGTAAAGAAAGCTGACAGTGTTGCGGTCAAGACGCCGTCGATTCTGCTCCTCCGGGCGAGCCGTGTTTGCGTAGCGCATTGATTATCAATGGGTAACAGTTGACGGCCGAGCGTAAAAAATCCTGACTGTAGCTCCCGGCCGGCACCCGAACGCAGCATCCCTCCCTCAGGCGTCGTAACTGCGCAGCATCCGGCCTTTGCGCACGCCAGCCCGGTAGCCGCCGTTCTCGAACAGCACTTCGCCGGCCACGATGGTGGCGCGGATACCGCTGGAGCGGGTGACGAAGCGTCGGCCGCCGCCGGGCAGGTCGTGCGCCCATTCCTTGTCGCCGCAGCCGACGGTGGCGGAGTCGAAGATGACCAGGTCCGCCGCCTTGCCGACGGCCAGCACGCCGCGGTCATGGATGCCGAAGAATTGCGCCGGGATGGAGGTGAGCTTTTGCACGCCCTGTTCCAGCGTGAGGGCACCGGTCTCGCGTACCCAGCGTTGCAGCAAATGGGTGCTGTAACCGGCGTCGCACAGCATATCCACATGCGCGCCAGCGTCCGACAGACCGATCAGCAGCCGGTCATCGGTAACCAGCGGGATGGTGTCGGCAGCGTCGTAGTTCAGGGCCACCATGTCGAAGGTGGTACGCAGCTGGTCCTCGACCGCGATCTCGACCAGCATGTCCATCGGGTCGCGCCCGCGCTGGTCGGCCACTTCACGCAGACTGCTGCCCTGCCTTGCCAGGGATCGTGCCTGGTCGCTGACGCCGTCGAGCACGTAGAAACGACTCCAGATGTCCTTCCCGAAGGCCGGGATATTCTTAAGATCGTCGCGGAAGGACTGGCGAAACGCCGGGTCGGCGTAGCGCGCGAGTTTTTCCTCGCGCGACAGGCGCATTACCGGTTGCCAGGTCGGAAATACACCAAGAATGTAGGGGTTGGCGAGGTTCAGCTGAAAGCGCAGCGGCCGGCAGGTGGTCTGCGGCACGGCCATGTCCCAGGACGTCAGGTCAGCCACGGCGGACATGCGTTCTTCGTAGGAGCTCGGTTGCTCGGCAGCGTTGACCACTGCCAGCCAAGTCACCGGTCGGGTGCTCTCGCGCACCAGCAATTCCAGGAATTCATGTTCTTCGGTGCTGACCACGCCGCCGAGCTTCAAGGTGAGCTCCACGTTGCCGCGGCCGGCTTTGCGCAGCACGCTGCACAGGGCGCGGTGCTCGTCGGCGCTGGCGTTGCGGCAGGCCACGGGCTTGCCCTGATAACCGACGTGTACACCCTCGCGGGTGGTCGAGTAGCCAAAGGCGCCGGCTTCCATGGCGCCGGAAAAGGCCGCTGTCATGGCGGCGATTTCACGGTTGTTGGCGGCGCGGCTGAGCGAGTCCGCTCCCATGGCGTAGTGGCGCAGCGGCGTCATCGCCACCAGCGGCGCCACGTTGATACCCAGACCACGCCGGTCCATGGCACCCATGTAGTCGCCGAAATGCTCCCACTGCCACTGGATGCCGGCTTCCATCACCTGCTGTGGGATGCCCTCGACGTTGACCAGGTCGCCCATCAGGAACTCGCGCATGTCGCTGCGCACCGGGGCCAAGCCGACCCCGCAGTTGCCCATCACCACGGTGGTGACGCCGTGCTCGGCCGAGGGCGTGAGCAGAGCATCCCAGGCAATTTGCGCGTCGTAATGGGTGTGCGGGTCCACGAAACCGGGCGCCAGCACTTGGCCGCGAGCGTCGATGGTCTGGCGTGCCTCGCGGCTGTGGATTGATCCCATGGCGACGATGCGGCCGTCCTTGACCGCCAGGCTGCCGGAGTAAGCCGGCGCGCCGGTGCCATCGACGATGCGGGCGTTTTCAATCAGCAAGTCGTACATGGTGGCGGCTCCCGGGCTAGGTATGTGAATTGGAGATGCAGGTCGTGCACGGTCGGGATGAAGACGTTTGTTACCGTAACGAGGCGGTCGACTATGCGCGGAGTGTCCGCACCGTTATCCGCAGCCCATAGTGGCCGAAAGTGACGCGATTTGGTTATTCGCGTGGAGATATTTCGCGCCGAAGGTCGAACTGTGCGACATGCTGGCGTCGGCGTCATCCAAATACGCCTATGCCGCCTCATCCGGCCCGGCACTTCCGGGCGGCGACGACCTCGGCCGAGCCACCCAGGAGACACCTCATGCGACAGATCGACGTTCACAAGATCGCCGACGAAGCCAAATTCAACGGCTTTCATGGCCTCGTTCTTTTCTGGTGCGCACTCATCATTGTTTTCGACGGCTACGACCTGGCCGTAGCAGGCATCGCGCTGCCGTCGATCATGCAGGAAATGGGCATCGAACCCACCCAGGCCGGCTTCATGGTCAGCTCGGCGCTGTTCGGCATGATGTTTGGCGCGATCTTCCTGGGTACCCTTGCCGACCGCATCGGCCGCCGCTGGACTATTTCGATCTGCGTCGTGTTGTTCAGCGTGTTCACCGCCGCCGCGGGCCTGACCCATGATCCGCTGACATTCAGCGTCATGCGCTTTCTGGCCGGCCTGGGTATCGGCGGCGTTATGCCTAACGTGGTCGCGCAGATGACCGAGTATTCGCCCAAAAAGATCCGCGCGACCCTGGTGACGCTGATGTTCAGCGGCTACGCGGTAGGCGGCATGCTAGCCGCGCTGCTCGGCAAGGGCTTGATCGAAACCTACGGCTGGTCGTCGGTGTTTCTCGCGGCGGGCCTGCCCGTGGTGCTGATTCCGATCATCCTTAAGTCGCTACCCGAGTCGATGCCGTTTCTGTTGGCCCGGGGCCGACACGACGAGCTGAAGGCCATCGTCGCGCGCCTGGAGCCCAGCTTCCGGCCGGTGGCGAGCGACCATTTCGCGCTTCCCACACAGGACAAGGCCAGCAGCGCGCCGGTGCGTCACCTCTTCCATGACGGTCGCGGCTTCAGCACGGTGATGTTCTGGGTTGCGTTCTTCATGTGCCTGTTCATGGTCTACGCGCTCAGTTCGTGGCTGACCAAGCTGATGGCCAGCGCCGGCTACAGCCTCGGGTCGGCGCTGACCTTCGTGCTGGTGCTGAACTTTGGCGCAATGATCGGCGCCGTGGGCGGTGGCTGGCTCGCGGACAGGTTCCACATCAAGTGGGTGCTGTTCTCGATGTACGTGCTGGCGGCGATTTCGATTACCCTGCTCGGGGTCAAGATGCCGACCGCGGCGCTGTTTCTCGTCGTCGGCCTGGCCGGTGCCTCGACGATCGGCACGCAGATCGTGACCTACGCATACGTGGGTCAGTTCTATCCGATGGCGATCCGCTCCACCGGCATCGGCTTTGCATCGGGCGTCGGCCGCAGCGGCGCGATCCTGGCGCCAATCGTGATCGGCGCGCTGGTGGCCAGTGCACTGCCGCTGCAGCAGAACTTCATTGCGATCGCGATTCCCGCGGTGATCGCCGCTGTCGCCGTGGCGATGATCAATCACGACCGTTCGGCGTCGGCGCACCCCGGGGATGTCAGCGCCGAGATCCCCGAGCCGGTGCTGGCGAATAAATAATGTCCGAAAGGCACGGTGCCGCGCGAAGCATCCCGTCGTTGCGAATCCGAACCGGTTGCGTGCTCGCCGGTGGCGCAGTCGCCTGCGCGATGCCGCTCCTGCTGTCCGCCACGGTGCAGCCGCGCTAGGCAAGCGCTGAGAAATCCAGGATGGATTTATTCAGCGTTTCCCTAGATGTGGTAGACGTCCATCACGGTCGGGATGAAGTCATTCATCAGCGTGACGCGCTTGCGGGCAATCCGCCAGGCGTCGCCGTCGGCCACCAGGCGGTGCTCGTAATGGCCGAAGAAGGCACCGGTTTTTTTCTGGTGGAAGTAGTCCACGCGCCAGGCGGAATGCAGGGTCATGCTGCCGACCTCGTGGTCCAGCAGCAGGATGTTGCCGACGTGGTGGCAGGTGCGCGGCAGCGGCACCGAGGCCGGCGAGGCGCCCGATACGGCGCGCTCCACCCGCTCCTGCAGGCGTGAACGGCCAGCTAGATACAGCAGGGAAATCTCCGTTTGCGGATCGCTGATTTGTTGGTGCTCACCTACCCACGACGGTGCCCACAGCTCGCAGTCTTCGGTGAACAGTGCG
>NZ_JBFIII010000146.1 GCF_041601295.1 Immundisolibacter sp. | reverse complement strand
GGCCGCCACTGGACGGGACGGTGCGCGATGCCGAGTTGATCGCGGCCTTGGCGCGGCTGGTGGAGGCGCGCCCGAGCCGCGGCTTCTGGAAGTGCCGTTCGCTGCTGCGCAGGGAGCGTGCGCAGTGGAACCACAAGCGGATCTATCGGGTGTACAGGGCGATGCAGCTGAACCGACGTCCCCCCGGTTTTGGGTAGCACGGCGATTTGGAGTCCAATCCCACGCCCGACGGCGAGTCGATTGTTCAGGCGCGCGGTCGGTCGATCCACACGACAACGTCCGCCAAACCGATAATTTATAGTGTTATCCGCGAGATTTTGGCAGCTATTAACGACACTTTTATTCTTGATTATTCGAGAAATAAGAATGATTATTCCAGTCGCTATTTTTATATTATTAGGCAAGCGCTGAATAAAGCCATCCTGGATTTCTCAGCGCCCGGCATCGGGAAAGCGTAGTTTTCCGATGGCTCAAAAAATCAGTGGCTTACAGCCACAGATTGTGGCAGCGCATCCTTGCGCTGCGGGAAACACTGAATAATTCAGCGTCTCCTTAGACTAATAAACTCATTCTTTTTTTGAGTTCGCCTTTCGCCCATTATCTCAAAACCTTACCCGTAATTACGTCCGTCGATTAACTCAGCGGCGATCGCGCATTCGGGGGCAATGATGTTTCGCCGTGCGCCGCCGCCACAATAGTGCTACAGTAGCGCAAGACGTTATTTAACTATTTCGCATCGCGCACAGAGCCGTGCCTGAAAATGCTTTAGCGGTTTTTAATAAACGCGGTGCTGAAATTCCAGGTTGGGATGCTCTTCATGTTTTTTATTCGCGTCCCTAACATTATGAAGTGCTGAACATTTTATGCATCCTGGGATTGGCGAACAGCGCCCATTTCTGCCCGAACTGTACAAAGCCAGTCACTACCGCGCAGCAACGCCGATGTAGCTCGTTCGTCGCCTGGGCCTTAGGCCCACTCCTGCTCGGAGTCTGTCAGTCAGACAGGAAACCCTCATGAAAACAGCCCACAACGCCACAGAACGCCCGCAGAACTTCCTCACCGACCACGACGTTTACCTGTTTCGCGAAGGCTCTCACAGCCGCCTTCACGACAAGCTCGGCGCGCACGCCTGCACTGTCGGTGGCGCGACCGGGGTGCACTTCTCGGTGTGGGCTCCCAATGCCAAGGCAGTGTCCGTCATCGGCGATTTCAACGACTGGAACAACAAGGCTCATCGGCTGCAACCGCGAGGCGACAACTCAGGCATCTGGGAAGGCTTCGTGGCCAGCGTCGAGTCCGGGACCTGTTATAAATTCCATATCAGTTCGCTGCACCACGGCTACCAGGTGGACAAGGCCGATCCGTTCGCTTTCTATAGCGAAGTGCCGCCGCGGCGGGCGTCCCGAGTGTGGGCTCTGGACTATGAATGGAACGATGGCGACTGGATGGCCAGACGGCGCGATTGCAACGCACTCGATGCCCCGATGTCGGCGTACGAAGTTCACCTGGGTTCATGGCGGCGCGTGCCGGAGCAGGACAACCGGCCACTGAGCTACCGCGAGATTGCGCCGCTGCTGGCCGAACATGTCAACGCACTCGGCTTTACGCATGTGGAATTGATGCCGATCACCGAGCATCCCTTCTACGGTTCCTGGGGCTACCAGACCACCGGCTATTTCGCGCCTACGGCGCGTTACGGCACGCCGCAGGATTTCATGTATCTGGTGGATTTCCTGCATCAGGCTGGCATCGGCGTGATTCTGGACTGGGTGCCCTCGCATTTTCCAAGCGATGAACACGGACTGGGGTTTTTTGACGGCACCCATTTGTTCGAGCACGCCGATCCACGGCAGGGGTTTCACCCGGAATGGAACAGCGCGATCTTTAATTACGACCGCAATGAAGTGCGCACATTTCTGATGTCGAGTGCTCTGTTCTGGCTCGAGAAATACCACATCGACGGCCTGCGTGTGGATGCCGTCGCCTCCATGCTGTATCTGGATTACGGACGCAAGCAGGGCGAATGGATTCCAAACCGTCACGGCGGTCGCGAGAATCTCGGCGCCATGGAGTTCCTGCGTAACTTCAACGAGGCCGTATACCGCGACCATCCGGACACCCAGACCATCGCCGAGGAATCAACGGCCTGGCCGATGGTATCCCGGCCCACCTATACCGGCGGTCTTGGTTTCGGCATGAAATGGAACATGGGCTGGATGCACGACACGCTCAAGTACTTCCAGCAGGATCCCATTCACCGACGCCATCACCAGGGCCAGATTTCATTCAGCATCTGGTATGCCTTTACCGAGAATTTTCTTCTTCCGCTGTCTCACGATGAAGTCGTGCACGGCAAGGGCTCGCTGATTGGCAAGATGCCGGGCGACGAATGGCAACAGTTCGCCAATCTGCGCTCACTGTACGGGTATATGTGGGCCCATCCGGGCAAGAAGCTTTTGTTCATGGGCGGTGAGTTCGGACAAAGGCGCGAATGGGCGCACGAAGAAAGCCTGGAATGGCACGTTCTTCAGTACCCGCTGCACGACGGCCTGCAGCGCTGGGTCGGCGACCTGAATCGCTGTTACCGCGCGCATCCGGCGCTCTACGAGCAGGACTTCACCGGCGATGGCTTCGCGTGGGTGGATTCCCAGGACTGGGAGGCGTCGGTGCTCAGTTTCCTGCGTCATGGCAAGCGCCCCGAGGACACCGTCCTGATCGTATGCAATTTCACGCCCCAGCCGCGCCATAACTACCGTGTCGGCGTGCCAGGCGGCGGCTACTGGCAGGAGTTGCTCAACAGCGATGCGGTCATTTACGGCGGCAGTGGCGCGGGCAATCTGGGCGGAGTAGAAGCGGCGCCGGTCGCCACGCAGGGATATTTCCATTCCCTGTTCCTGACGCTGCCACCGCTGAGCGTGCTCTATCTGAAACCTGCCACATCCGCCTGAAGGAGGCCATCACCATGCCGGACATCGGAGCGGCCGACGGAAGACAACGGGTCATCATCGAAGGCGTCACGCCCGAGGTGGATGGCGGGCGCTTCCCGGTCAAGCGCAGCGTCGGCGAGCAGGTTGTGGTCGAAGCGGATATTTTCTGTGACGGTCATGAGGTTTTGCGTTGCCTGTTGCGATACCGCTGCCGCGGTGCCGCCGACTGGCAGGAAACGCCAATGCAGCTGCTCGGCAACGATCGCTGGCGGGCCACCTTCAGCGTCGACGAACTCGGGACATACGAGTACACGCTGGTGGCCTGGGTCGATCACTTTCTGACCTGGCGCCACGACCTGGCACGCCGGGAGGATGAGCAGGACATCGCGCTGGCCTTGCTCAGTGGCGCAGCGCTGCTCGAAGCCGCCGCCGGCCGCGCCTCCGCCGCCGACCGCAAGCGCCTGGGCACCTACGCAAAACGACTACGCGCCACCGGATCCGCGACAGAAGGCCGCGCCCTGGGCGCCGATGCCGACCTGGCTCGCCTGATGGATGTTTACAGCGAACGGCGCCATGCCAGCGAATACGAACGATGCCTGTGCGTCACGGTGGATCCGCAACGGGCGCGCTTCTCGGCCTGGTATGAGCTGTTCCCGCGGTCCGCCGCAGCCACCGACACCGACACCGCGCATGGCACGTTTGCCGATTGCGAGAAGCACCTGCCGGGGATCGCCGCCATGGGCTTTGACGTGCTCTACCTGCCGCCGATTCACCCGATTGGCAGCGCCTTTCGCAAGGGCCCCAACAACGCGCTGGTTGCCGGCGACAACGACCCTGGCAGTCCCTGGGCCATCGGCGCGGCCGATGGCGGCCACAAGGCGATTCACGCACAACTGGGCACGCTGAAGGATTTCCGCCAGCTGGTAAAGAAGGCGCGCGAGCACGGCCTTGAACTGGCCATGGACATCGCTTTCCAGTGCTCGCCCGATCACCCGTACGTGAAGGAACACCCGGACTGGTTTCGCTGGCGTCCGGACGGGACCGTGCAGTACGCGGAGAACCCGCCCAAGAAATACCAGGACATTTATCCGCTCGACTTTGAAACCGAGTCCTGGCGCGAGCTGTGGCTGGAGCTGAAAAGCGTCATCGATTTCTGGCTCAAGCAGGGCGTGCGCATCTTCCGGGTCGACAACCCGCACACCAAGCCGTTCCCGATGTGGGAGTGGCTCATTGGCGAGGTCAAACGCACCCATCCGGAGACGATTTTCCTGGCCGAGGCCTTCACCCGGCCGCGCATCATGCACCGTCTGGCCAAGCTCGGTTTTACCCAGTCCTACACCTATTTCACCTGGCGCAACACCAAGCAGGAACTGACCGAATACCTCACCGAGCTGTCCCAGGACGGGTCGCGCGAGTACTTCCGGCCCAACCTGTGGCCGAACACGCCGGACATCCTGCCCGAGTCCCTGCAGTTCGGTGGCCGCCCGGCGTTCTTGCTGCGCGTTGCCCTGGCAGCCACGCTGGGCGCCAATTACGGCATCTACGGCCCGGCGTTCGAGCTCATGGAGCATCAGCCGCGCGGACCCGGCAGCGAGGAGTACCTCGACTCGGAGAAGTACCAGATACGCCAGTGGGATCTTGATCGGTCGGACAGCCTCAGGCATTACATCGCGCGCCTGAACCGCATCCGGCGCGACAACCCGGCCCTGCAAGGGGACTGGAGCCTGCGTTTTCACCCGATCGACAACGACATGCTGCTGTGCTTCAGCAAGTCGCACCAGGTGGC
>NZ_JBFIII010000145.1 GCF_041601295.1 Immundisolibacter sp. | reverse complement strand
CGGTCCGGTACAGCTCCTCGATTTCGCTCTGGCGGGTGCGAGTGGCGACGATGGCGCTGTCGGTCGCGTCATCGGCCTGGAGTACCTGCGCCAGTTCGCGGGTCAGTACCGCTTGTTGGGCTGCCGCCTGACGGATCAAGGGGTGGGCGTCTGCCGTGCTCTGCACCAGGGTTTCGGCGTCGACCAATTCCTGCCGCGCCAGTTTCTGTCGTGTTTCGCTCAAGCGCGCCGACAGCGCGGCGACCTGATCCTGGAGCGCCACGGCGCGGCGTTCGGCGGCATCGCGCTCGGCCTGCGCCAATTCCCGCCGGACTTCCACTGTACGCAGTTGTTCCTCGCGCAGGGCGATGCCGGCCAGCAGAGCGCTGCGCCGCGCTGCGATGGCCAGGGACGTTGCTCGCGCCAACAGCCCCCCGGTCGCGTCGTCGGTCTGCGGCCGGTTATCCATGGTCTGCAGGTTGGTCCGCGCCTGTGCCAGTTCGCGTTGCAAGGTGAGGGGCGCCTGGGTAAGCGCCTGGACTTGCCGGGCCAGCCTGTCGTATTCGCCGAGCGCCGCTTCGAGCGCCGACTGAGCATCCGACAGTGCTGCCCTGTGGACAGTAACGCCAGCACTGCGTGCCGGCAGGGGTAGCAGTTGTGGGCGAGCGTCGCGCAGGGCAGCGATGCGCCCGGGCGCCAGGCGTGCGCGACGCGCGGTATCGTCGCGTTTCTCGTGCTGCGCGGCGGCATCTTGCACAGCGCGCTGCGCGGCTTGCAGCTGCGCGGTGGCAGCGGCACGGTCGGCCTCGGTGAGCGCGCCGTCTGCCTGGACGGCACTCAGTTGCTGCTCGATGAGTGCCGTGTCGGGCACATCGTCGTCATCGGCGGCCAGGGCAAGGCCGCACAAGCCAAGCACCAGGCTTAGCGCACGCAACAGGTGCATGGACTCCAGAGCAAGTCCGCCGGCGCGGCCGCTGTTCGCCGTCGGCGGTTTAGGCACCCGCGGTAATGCGCCGACGTAGGGCGGCGGCGACCTCGGGGTGCAGAAATACCGACACGTCGCCGCCAAAGCGGGCCACTTCCTTGACCAGGCTGGACGAGATAAACGCGTATTGCTCGGCCGGCGTCAGGAAAATCGTCTCCACCTCTGGGCGTAGATGACGGTTCATGGTGGCCAGCTGGAACTCATATTCGAAGTCCGATACCGCCCGCAGGCCGCGCAGGATGACCTGTGCCCGCTGACCGGTGACGAAGTCCACCAGCAAGCCGTCGATCGGCATGACGCGCACGTTCGGCAGATCGCCAATGGCCGCCGACACGAGCTGCAACCGCTCGTCCAGACTGAACAGCGGCTGCTTGCTGATATTGCGGGCGACACCGACGATGACCTGCGCGAACAGCCGGGCCGCGCGCTGGATCAGGTCGACATGACCATTGGTGATGGGATCGAAAGATCCCGGATAGACCACCGTTGCCATTGCTTTCCCCGCGATCTGCCATGAGTACTGCTGGATAAGGTCGGCTCAGCCACCCTCCCAGCGCAGCAGATGATAGCTGACCTCGCCGGCGCGCTTGCTGCGCCAGATGGCCAAACCCGGTGGTAATGGCGGCGGGTCTGTGCGCGCGGCGTGCTCGATATACACCCACGCCCTGGCCGCCAGGCGTTGGCTTTCAATCAGGGCCTCGAGCAACGGCGCCAGGGCGTCGTCCCCGAACGGCGGGTCCAGGAACACGAGGTCGAAGCGACGCCCGCTGCCGCGCAGGAAACTGGTCGCCCCCAGGCACTGCACCTCGGCGCCGACGGCGCCCAACGTGGCGATGGCTTCGCGCAGATAGGTCGCCACGGCGGGATCGCGGTCTACCAGGACGGCGCTGTCGGCGCCGCGTGACAGCGCCTCGAAGGCTAGCGCGCCACTGCCGCTGAACAGGTCCAGGCAACGCGCGCCGTCCAGGCTGCCCTGTAGCCAGTTGAACAAGGTCTCACGCACCCGGTCGGGGGTGGGCCGGATCTGCCCGGCTGGTGGAAAGCGCAGCCGTCGCCCGCGCCAGCGCCCGGCGATGATGCGCACCTCATTGCGTAGCGCGCGCATCGGGTGTCTTCGGCCGCGGCGTCGCCGGGCCAGCTCCGGGGCCGCTGTCGCCGCCCACCCGTACCAACACCAGACGCTCCGGATCCACGCGCCGGGTAAAGGCGTCGCGTACCTGATCCACGGTCACCGCATTGACGCGCTCCACGTAGCGATCGAGGTAGTCCATGGGCAGGCCGTAGAAGGCCAGTACCGCCAGCTGTTCGACGATCTCCCGGTTACTGTCGAGGCGCAGCGCGAAACCGCCCGTGAGATTGCGTTTGGCGGCGTCGAGTTCTTGCTCGCTGGGTCCGTCGTTGACGAATTCGTCGAGTGTCTGGCGCAGCAGCGCGATAGCCTCGCCGGCCTGATCGCCGCGTGTTTGCAGGCCCATCATGAACGGCCCCGCCTGACTCATGGGTATGAAGGCGCTATAGGCGCTGTAAGCCAGGCCGCGCTGCTCGCGGATGACGTTGCTGACGCGCGACACCAGGCCTGAGCCGCCAAGGACGTGGTTACCCACCAGCAGCGGGAACAGATCCGGATCGTCCCGCGTCAGCACGGGCGCGCCAAGCAGGATATGCGCCTGGGCCGAGGGGTGGCGGATGCGCACGTCGTCCGCCTGTACCAGTGGCAGTACGGTCGATAAGGCCGGCGCTGCCTGGCCTGCCGGCAGGCCAGCCAGCACCCGCTCGACCAGCGCCGCCGCTTGCGCGCGGTCGACATCGCCGACCACCGCAACCACGGCGTTGCGGGCGACGTAGTAGCGCTGGTGGAAGGCGCGCAGAGCCTCCGGGGTGAGAGCCGGCAAGGCCTGCGGTTCGCCATCCGGCCAGCTGGCGTAGGGGTGGCTGCGGTAGGCGGCCTGGTAGAAGGCACGGCTGGCGATCTGGCCCGGCTGCTCGCGCTCCTGCGCCAGGGATACCTCCATCGCGCGTCGGCCCCGGGTCACCGCGTCGTCCGGAAAGCTTGCCCCTGCAAGCACTTTGCCGAGCAGGTCGGCGGCCGGATCGAGCAGCGGCGCGTCGGCCAGCGAACGCAGGGACACCACCGCCATGTCGCGCTGCGCCTGCGCACCGTACTGGGCGCCCAGGCGCTCGAAGCCAGCGGCAATCGCCTGCGCATCCAGACCCTCGGTACCGTCGAAGAGCAACCCGTTGACGAGCTTGGCCAGGCCCGGGGTGAGGTCGTCGCGGGCGCTGCCAGCGTCGAAGGCCACCCGAACGTCCACCATCGGCAGGTCGGGCGTGGTCACCAGCAGCACCCGGGCGCCGTTGTCGGTGGTCCAGGTTTGAATGTCTGGCAAAGCGCTGGCGGTGGCGCTCAGCAGTACCCCTCCCAGCGCGCAGACCAGGTGCAGGGCCTTACTGGGCAACGTCATGACGACCTCCGGAAACTGCCGGGCGCCGGCTCGGCAGGGCGCCCGCCTGGGGTCGCAGAATGCCGACCGTGAGTTTGTCCTGGCCCAGATAGCGCAAGGCGACCTGTTGCACTTGAGTGGCGGTCACAGCGCGGATGCGCCGGGCGTAGTCCTCGCCCACCTGCCAGCCGATGCCGATGGTCTCCAGCATGCCGATTTGCATGGCCTGGTAGAACACCGAATCGCGCTGGAACACCTCGGCGGCGACCACCTGCGCCTTGACGCGGTCGAGTTCATCCTCCGCGACGGGGGTTTCACCGAGCATCCTGAGCTCCGCCCTGAGCGCCTGCTCCAGCTCCAGCGGCGAGTGACCGGGCGCCGGCGTTGCCTCCAGCAGGAACATACCCGGCGCGCGGGAGAAAGCCCGATAGCCGGCGCCGACGCTGGCGGCGATTTCCTGGCCGCGGCGCAGGCGGCTGGCCAGGCGCGCGCTCTCCCCGCCATCGAGCACCCCGGCCAGCACTTCCAGGGCATACGGCTCCCAGTGGTCGGCGTCGGTGTCGGCCGCCGGCGCGTGGTACCCCATTATCAGGTACGGCACCTGAGCCGGGGCTTTGAGTTCAAGTCGCCGCTCGCCGCGTTGGGGCGGTTCGGTTTGGCGTTTGGGGGCTGTGACGCGGCCGCCCGGCAAGCCGCCAAAATAGCGCCGCGCGAGCGAGAACACCTGTTTCGGGTCGACATCGCCCACCACCACCAGCGTGGCGTTGCTGGGCTGGTACCAGCGCTGATACCAGTCCTTGAGGTCGCTGACGGTCAGCGTGGCGAGGTCGTCTTCCCAGCCGATCACCGGGTTACGGTAGGGGTGCGCAAGATACGCGGTGGCGTTGAACTGCTCGTACAGCAGCGACTGCGGCTGGTCGTCGGTGCGCAGGCGGCGTTCTTCCTTGACCACTTCCAGTTCCTTGGCGAACTCGCCGGCATCCAGGCGCAGGTTGCGCATGCGGTCGGCTTCCAGGCGCATGCTCACTTCGAGCCGGTCGGCCGCCAGGGTCTGGAAATAGGCCGTGTAGTCGCTGCCGGTAAAGGCGTTTTCCTCGCCGCCGTTCTCGGCAATGATGCGCGAGAACTCGTTCGGTCCCAGTCGGGTGGTGCCCTTGAACATCATGTGTTCAAGCACGTGCGAGGCGCCCGTCAGGCCGCCGGGCTCGTAACTGCTGCCAACCTTGTACCAGACCTGCGTGACCACCACGGGAGCGCGATGGTCCTCGCGCACGATGACCTTCAGGCCGTTGCTGAGAGTCTGTTCAAGCGTCGCCGCATGCAGCGGCGCGCCCGCCAGCAGCAGTAGCGCACAAAGAATCCGTTTCACCAGGGAAGGCTCCTTTTCG
>NZ_JBFIII010000144.1 GCF_041601295.1 Immundisolibacter sp. | reverse complement strand
GGTGATTCCGTTTTTCACCCAGGGGGGCCTGCGCCTGTCGGCGCCCATCGTCCCGCGCCGCTCGCTCGAAATATTTGCCTACGGCGGGCTGCCGTTATTGGCGTTGCTGGCGCTCGCCGGAGCAGGATTCACGCCCGACGCGCGTCTGGCGCCGTTGTTTTTCTTGCTGGCGATCACCCATGGCATGCGCCTGGCACGCTGGTTTCGCGCGGGCGTTTTGCGGGTGCCGCTGCTGTGGTCGTTACATCTCGCCTATGCCTGGCTGGTGGCTGCACTGCTGGCACTGGCGGCATGGCATCTGGGCTTGCCGGTCACGGGCAGCGCGGTGCTGCACCTGTTCACCATCGGCACCGTCGGTGGTGTGATTGTGGCGATGATGGCGCGCGTCAGCCTGGGACACACGGGGCGTGCCTTGCAGCCACCGACGATCATGCCGCTGGCGTTTGGGGCTCTGGGTCTTGCCGCAGTCGTGCGCGTCGGACTGGCCGACGCGACACCGCGCCTGGCGGTGGCCGTGTCGGCCGCATTGTGGTGTCTGGGCTTCGGGATCTTCGTGTACTGCTACGGCCCGATGCTGTGGCGAGCGCGGGTGGATGGCGGGCCGGGCTGAGTGCGGTCACGCGCCGCCTTGTGTTTTTTCAGGCCCAGGTGGTGCGCACCGTGTGTTTGATGGGCTCAGTCGTGCACGGTCACCAGCTTGGTGCCGTCCGGGAAGGTGGCTTCTACCTGTACATCGGGAATCATCTCCGGCACGCCGTCCATGACGTCGTTGCGTGTCAGCAGCGTGCGGCCGAAATCCATCATCTCGGCTACGGTGCGACCATCGCGTGCCCCTTCCAGGATGGCGGCACTGATGTAGGCCACGGCTTCCGGGTAGTTGAGCTTCACGCCACGCGCCAGGCGCCGTTCGGCGAGCAGGGCGGCGGTGAACAGCAGCAGCTTGTCTTTCTCGCGCGGGGTCAGTTCCATGCGATCTCCGTTTAGAAAGTGAAGGGAACTCTGACGTATTCAGCGCTCAACTCAGGTGGCCCAGATACGTGGCGGCAACGCGGGTCGGCCCATCAACAGCGGACGCAGGGCCGCCCAGGCAGCGGTGAGCGCGCGCTGTACGGTTTCGGTCTGAAACCCAAGCACGCGCAGTGCCAACACGTCGTCCACCATGCTGGCGCCGGTGAGCACTGTGTCGTGGAGCGCCAGGGTCGCGCGCACGGCGTCCAACCTGTCGGGCGTGACAACCGGCGTCGCCAGCAGAGTGCCGCTTACGCACTGGCCGCGCAGGCCGAAGGGCGCATCCAGCAAGACCTGGCCATCGTAACGGGCACGCTCCAGCCACATCGGCGCGCCGTCCTGCCACAGTTCGAGTGCCGTGCCGAGGGTGCCATCGTAGCGCTCGCCGCTGTCCGGGCGGCCCAGGCACAGGATTTCCCAGCCAATGAAGCTGCCGCCGGGGGCCAGGTTCACCCGCGTGGCGACGCGTGCGTGGACGCCCGCAAAGGCGATGGTCGGTTGCGGCAGCCATTCCAGCTGGGCGCCCGCATCCACGTGCAGCGTCTGGGCGAGCTGCGCGCGCGGCCCGGCGCTGCGGTAAAGCTTGTTGGCGGCCGGCGTGGTGATCAGCGCGCGGCTGTCCGGGCCAGCGTGCACGGTAATGTCCAGTACATCACCGCCCACGACCCCGCCGGGCGGGTGCAGCAGGTAGACATGGCAAGCGCCCTCGTACCCTTCCGGGTGGAAGGGGCGCTGTACGGTCAGCGGGCCGCTGTGGACGCGGCGGGCGAGCACGGTGCGCTCACCCTCGCGCCCGAAGGTGAGCGCAAGCGTGGCCCGCCAGCCGCCGGGTGTTTCAGCGTCGACGCGAACGTACGCGTGCATGCATCACGGCGATAAGACGCAAGCCGGCGCCACCTAGCGCCAGCGCCAGCAGCGTGGTCCACGGGTGATGCAGAAACAGGTCCGACAAGCCGGCGAGCGGTGCGTGTCCGGCATGTGCCAGCGCCGCACCCGGCGCGGCAAGCGCGGTCAGGAAAAAGGCCATCACGGTGTTTTTCATTGTCGGTCCTTGGTCGGATGGGTCGCGCCCGCCAGCCGCCGATACCCGCCGGCTCCAGGCGATGTGCCGGGATGTTCGGCCATGCGGGTGCGCGGCGGTCGGATTGGATGATGCCGAAGCTTCACAACCACGCCAAGTCGTGACCGTGTGGTTTGCGCGCGAAGCGTGTGATTGGAGCCTGGGTCGCTCGTGCAGGGGAGTCACCCCGCCGGCGCGGCCGGTTGGCTGCCCATGGCCTGCGCCGCTTGCGGCGCCACGCTGCGCAGGTGCAGGTCGCGCTGCGGGAAGGGAATTTCGATACCAGCCGCGCGCAGGGCCTGGTCGATCGCCATGTGCAGTTCGTGGCCGACCGGCACCACGTCCTGGTAGGTGCGCACGTAAGCGCGAACCTCGAAGTCGAGCGAGCTGTCGCCAAAGCCGGTGAACAGCACCATTGGACTCGGGTCGTGCAGTACCCGCGCGTTGGCCTGCACGGTATCGAGCAGGACCTGGTAGGTGCGCGCCGTGTCCGAGCCGTAGGCAACCCCCACCCGGACCACGACCCGCAGCACCTGGTCGGACAGGGTCCAGTTGATGAACTGTTCGGTGATGAAGGTCTTGTTCGGAACAATCAATTCCTTGCGATCGAAATCCGTGACCGTGGTGGCGCGGATGCGGATACGCGTGACGGTGCCGCTGACCCCACCGACGGTAACCAGGTCACCGACCCGGTAGGGCCGCTCGCCAAGGATGATCAGGCCCGAAATAAAATTCGCGATGATTTCCTGCAGTCCAAATCCGATGCCAACGCCCAGCGCCGCGACCAGCCACTGCGCCTTGGCCCACTCGACACCGAGCAGGTTCATCACCGTCAGCACGCCGACGATGACGATTATGTAGCGGGTGACCGTGATGGTTGCGTAGCGCGCGCCGGCATCCAAGCTGGTGCGGCGCAGCACAGCAATCTCCAGCACTCCGGGCAGGTTGCTGGCGGCCAGCACGGTTATCGCCGCACTGCCGGCCGCCAGCACCAGGCTGAGCAGGGTAACTGCGTCCGACGCCTCGCCGCTATCGGCGCCGATCTGGTATTCCCACAGCAGCACCTGGTCGAGTGCCTGTAGCGCCGGCAGCAGATCCGCCCACACCCACAGCAGGACGCCGCCTATGGTCAGGGACAGGGCAAAGCCGAGCAGGCGGCGCGCCTGTTCATCCACGGCTTCGATGTCGAACTCGTCTGTGGACGCCTGGGCTTCGCCGTCGGCAGCTTGGCTCCCGGTCGTGGCCCGCTGCAGGCGCAGCCGCTGCCCGGTGATTGCCAGCGCGCGTAGCACCAGGTAATAGACCAGCAGCACGCCGAGCAGCCACCCGGCGGTTTGCACTAGCCTGTCTTGCAGTTGAATGGCGGCGTAGTAGAAGCCCAGCGCCGCCAGCGCCGCCAGCAGCAGCGGTATCGCCACCGTAGTGGCCTGCCGGATCAGGCCGTTGTGGCGGGCAGATATCACGCCGCGCTGTGGGTGCAAGGTGTTCGACAGGAAAACAGCCAGCGCCAGCGAGAACAGCACCATGGACGCGCGCCCGATGGTGTCGCGCAGCGCGGGCAATGCCAGCGTTTCGGTGAATATGATCAGCCAGCCGCTGGGCACCGCCAGCAGGCGCAGACGAACGATCTGTCGGCGTAGCATCCGCCGCGCTTGATCTCGCCACTGGTAATGGGCATCCAGTACGCCCCGGTCCCGTGCGATCTCGTGCACAAAATTGAGTACGAACACCAACGGGGCAATGCCGGACAATGCCGCGCCGCTGGCGCCGGCATGGGAGTTGGCAGTAGACCCGAGTTCCAGCAGCACGCCGGTCAGGTACAGCAACAACGGCCAGGGCACGGCGCGCAGCCCGGAATAGGCCAGGGCCCGCAGGGTCAGCCAGGCCCCATCGCGGTAGATGTCGCTCAAACGCCCGGTGTCCTGCAACTGGTGCCGACGTAATCGGCCGCGCAGCGCCATCAGCATCAAAGGCAGGGCCAGACTCAGCGCCCACCATGGCTGTGTCGCCAGGGTGGTCACCAGTGCAGAAGGCAGCTCGCCCCAGCGGGCCGGACGTAGCAACTGGACAATCGCCGCCGGCCAGCTGCGCAGCCAGGTCAGGCCCATCGGGGCAAGATCCGCCGTCCACAGCAGACGCCGGTCGAGCAGATCGGTGTAGTTCCCCGCCACTTGAAGCAATTGTTGCTCGCGACGGTCCAGGTCGCTTAGCAGTGCGATGTGCCGCGCGTAGGCGTCGTCGAGTCGGCCCAGCAGATCGGCCTGGGCGCGGAGCAAGCCAGTCAGGGTCCGGCGCAGTTCCGCCTGCGCGTCCTTGTCCAGCGGTGGTTGCAGCTTTTTCAGCTGCTCGGCAGCACGTTGGTAAGGCAGGCCCAGGGCCCGCTGCTGTTCGGTCAGTTGCAGTTGCCGCAAGCGTGCCTCGCCGATGTCGCGGTTACGGGCAGTGGCATTGCGCGAGTAGTCACTTGGCCGCGGCAGGCGCAAGCGGCGATCGTTCAAGGCCTTCACCAGGGCGCCGCTGAGGTCGGCCAGGTCGAGCTGCGCCTGCGCGGTCCGGTACAGCTCCTCGATTTCGCTCTGGCGGGTGCGAGTGGCGACGATGGCGCTGTCGGTCGCGTCATCGGCCTGAAGCACCTGCGCCAGTTCGCGGGTCAGTGCGGCTTGTTCGGCTGCCGCCTGACGGATCAAGGGGTGGGCGTCTGCCGTGTTCTGCACCAGGGTTTCGGCGTCGACCAATTCCTGCCGCGCCAGTTTCTGCCGTGTTTCGCTCAGGCGCGCCGACAGCGCCGCGACCTGATC
>NZ_JBFIII010000143.1 GCF_041601295.1 Immundisolibacter sp. | reverse complement strand
GGCCCCAGGATATCCAGCGGCACATCCTTGGTGACCTTGATGGTGTTGCGCTCGTAAGACAGCGCATAACCGGCGAAGGACGACTGGCCGAAAAAGCTGCAACCGATTTCTTCGTCGTGATTGTGGATGGTGCACTTGCCGTCCGGCGTGCGACCGCCGAAGTTCATGCCAAAGGCGTTCAGACAGGACAGCGGCTGGTGGGCAAGGCAGTTTTCGCACAGGCCGCAGCTATAAAAGGTCAGCACGACGTGGTCACCGGGCACCACCTTGCGCACGTTGCGGCCGACTTTCTCGACCACGCCGGAACCTTCGTGGCCCAGAACCATGGGTAAAGGCGCGGGGTAGAGCTGGTCTCGAATCGACAGATCGGTGTGGCACATGCCGGCGGCCACGATGCGCACCAAAATCTGGTCGTCAGCGGGCTCTGCCAGGTCCACGGTTTCTACCGTGAACTGCCCCTTTGGCTCGCGAACAACAGCGGCACGTATCTGCATTCAGGCTCCTCCTTCTGCCTCGGATTCTATCCCTGCCGTCACCGGGTTCTGACCCGGAGCACTACGAGGGGCGGTACCATACGCAGAAAAAATCTGCATGGCAATCGCGTAGAACGGAAAACTTCGGCTTTTATTTTACCCACCGACCTTGACACGCGAACTTAGTTGCTAACTCGTCGACATGATCAGCCGGTTGCATGCCGCTGCCTAAGACCAAGGTACAGAAGCATGGCCCTGGGAGACGCCGGAAATTTGGTTGGACGTGGCCAGGCTTGGTCGGCTTGGCGCGTCTGGACATCGACACCACGGGCATGGACGTGCGCATGCCCAGCGGCGGCGGTACCCACCCGGATCTGGTCAACAGACAAACCCGGGTGCCGGCACATCAGCTGACCGGCCCCTCGTTCAAATCTTAACCAAGGACTAAAGACATGCCACGGATAGGCGAATACGCGCGTTACCTCATTGCCACCGCCATGCTGGGCAACGGCATCGTGGGCTTGGCCCTGGGCGGTGGCTGGGTATGGCTGGGGCTGGCTGGCTTCGTCAGCCTGGCGCTGCTGGATTTCACTTCCGGCGTGGACCTGAGCCTGCGCGGAGGCGCCGGCAAGTGGTTCTACAACGGCGTGTTGTACCTGCAACTGCCGCTGATGGTGACGCTGTGGGTGTTATTTGCGCTACACATCCGCGCCGATGATCTGGGCCTGTTCAACATGCTGGGCGCCTTGATTGCGGTGGCGTTCCTGAGTGCGCTGGGCGGCCTTCCGTCAGCCCACGAACTGATGCACCGCAAGCATCCGCTGGAGATCGCTTACTGCAGCCTGTACCTGACGGTGTTCGGCCTGCCGATGAACGACCTCAACCACGTGCACGGCCACCATCCGTTCGTCGGCACCGCGGCGGACTCTGACACTCCAGTACGCGGGGAGTCGGTATACGGCTTTGTCAGGCGCTCGATCGTTCACGGCACCCGTATCGCGTACCAGATCGAAAAAAATCGCCTGGGCAAAACCGGGCATTCCGTATTCTGGTGGCGCAGTCGCGTGGTTTGGGCGGTGCTCAGCGTCAGCACCTGGGTCGGTCTGTTTGTGTGGCTGGCGGGGCCGCTCGGTCTGCCCTGGCTGCTGGCGGCCTGGGCGGTGTGTTTCCTGATTCTGGGCGGCTTCAACTACACGCAGCACTACGGCCTGGTACGCGAACCGGGCACGCCGCTGCTGCCGCACCATTCATGGAATCACTTGAACACCTTCAGCCGTGCGGTGTCGTTCGAGATATCCACGCATGCCGAACATCACCTCGACCCCGACAAGCACTATGAGTTGCTGCGACCCTACCCCGAGGCGCCGCAGATGCCGAGCATCGTGGCCTGCTTTCTGGCGTCGTTCATCCCGCCGCTGTGGGAACGTATGATCGCCAAGCCGCGGCTCATTGACTGGGATCGGCGCTACGCCAACGGGCGGGAGCGGGAGTTGGCCATGGCCGCCAACATCCACGCCGGCTGGCCGCGCTGGCTGGATAGCGCACCGACAGGCTGAGGTTTGGCGAACCAGCGCTTCTTCAGTCGCGAAACGCCTGACGTATCCGGCAGCTGGAAACGGGTGCTCTGACCCGGCGCCATCGATACAAGCGCCAATCTGGGCCGAAGAGCGCCTGCGGCCAGGTTGACCTGACCCAAGAGAACCCGGCAGTCTAGCGTGGCAGAAACCTGCTTGCATTGGACCCTGGACCAATAGCGGCTCTCGCTGAGTGCGCTGCCTGTGGCATGCCAGAAACACGCCACAGCGCTGGCCCTCCATGAATGCGGGTCCGAACACCCTGGCCGGGCTCCGTCTGCCTGCGCTAACCGAGCCGGTTCCGGGCAAACTCGCCTGCGACGACATCGGGAGGCGCTTCTGTACCGGCGGGGTAGGCGCGTTGGGCCGACCAACCGGCGCCTATTCGGCCCAGGTCAAAAACTCTTGAACGGCCATCCGCTCGGTACGGTACCGGTTCACCGGCGCGTCGGGATCGCCATACCCGATCGACATGCCGCACACCAGGTCGTGGTTTTCGGGCGCCGCGATGTGCTCCGCCACAATTTGCGGATACATGGCGAGCGCGAACTGGGGACAGGTTTCGAGGCCGTAACCACGCGCCGCGAGCATGACGTTCTGAAGAAACATGCCCATGTCGATCCAGGACCCCCGCGCCATGGCCCGGTCGATGTAAAAGAACAGGCCTAGCGGCGCACCGAAAAAATCGAAATTATTGAGCATCGCCTTTTGCCGGGCCGCTTTGTCGTCGATGCTGACCCCGAGCGCCCCAACCCCGAGCGCCCCATATAACTGCATACCGCAGCGCCAGCGCCGGCCCTTGTAGGGCTCGACGAACTTGTCCGGGTAATAGTCGTAGTGGGCGCTCGGCGGGCCACCGCCGGCCACGTGACTCAGAATTCCAGTGCTGATGCGCTGCTTGACCGCTCCGGTCACGGCAAGCACTTGCCATGGCTGCGTGTTGGTGCCCGACGGCGCCCAGCGCGCCGCCTCCAGCACCTGTTCCAACGTTTCTCTGGTAACCGGCTGATCAAGGTAGGCGCGTACCGAGATTCGATCCCGCATCGCCGCAATGACTTCCAATGTTGAGCTCCTTGGCGGGTATCGAGTTTCGCGGACGATCCAGCCGCCACGTTAATCCGTGCGCGGGTGCGGTTAGTATCCCTGCATCTGGAATCTGCCCGAAACCCTGACCCGCTGCTCCCAAGGAGACCACCACGTGAATCGACTGGCTGAAAAAGTTGCCCTCATCACCGGCGCAGCCGGCGGCATCGGCGAAGCCGCTGCGCGCCGCTTCGCCGCGCAGGGCGCACGCGTATTACTTGTTGATCTGGACGAAACAGCCCTGAAAGAGGTGGCGAAAAGCACCGATGCGATGAGTTACTGCGTCGCCGACGTGTCACAAGCGGAGCAGATGGCGGCCTGTGTGGAAGCGGCAGTGCAGCGCTACGGCGGGCTTGATATCGCCGTTTTAAATGCCGGCATCGAGGGCCAGGTAAGGCCCATAACCGATTACGACATCGCCACCTTCGACCGGGTCATGGCGGTCAACGTACGGGGCGTATGGCTGGGCCTAAAATACTGCATCCCGCAAATCGCCAGACGTGGCGGCGGCAGTATCGTCATCACCTCGTCGGTCGCCGGCCTGAGCGGGGCCGACAATATGTCGGCCTATTGTGCAAGCAAACACGCTGTGGTCGGACTTATGCGCACGGCTGCGGGCGAATGCGCGCCCATGAATATCCGGGTCAACACGGTCAATCCGGCGCCCATCGAAACACGCATGATGCGTTCGCTCGAAACCGGTTTTCTGCCGGATCAGCCGGACGCCGCCAAAGCCTTCATCACCCAGCGCATCCCCATGCAGCGCTACGGCACGCCCCAGGAGGTTGCCGATCTGATGCTGTTCCTGGCTGGCGACGAGAGTCCCTACTGCACCGGTGGAACCTACACCGTGGATGGGGGCATGTTCTGTCGCTGAGAGGTCCGGGTTTGTTGGGCCGAGCAGCCAGCGATCCTGCAAGGAGCTGAGCGCCGGCTCAGCGGCTCAGGTTGCTGGCGTCGAGAAACTTGTCGTAGTGCACATCGCGATCCGCCACACCGGCGGCGGCAAGCACCACCAGGGCGGCGTCGATCATCGGCGGTGGACCACACAGGTAGCCATGGCGGCTGGCAAGCTGCGCCACATGCGGGGCGGTGAGAAATTCCGTCACCAGTCCGCGGGCGCCGGTCCAGCCGCTGTCCGGCGGCTCATGCGAGAGCACCGGCAGGAACTGAAACGGCGCGGCCCAGCGACTGCCAATCGCCTCGATGGCATCCAGCTTGTACAGATCGCCCTGGGTACGGGCGCCAAACAGGAACACCGCGTCGCGCGCCACCCCGGCGCGGGCGGCTTCTTCAAGTAGCGCCAGCACCGGCGCAAGACCACTGCCGCCGGCCACCAGCAGCAGTGGCGCCGGCGCCGGCCGCAACCAGAAATCACCGCCCGGCCCCGTTACTTCCAGCATCTGGCCAACCCGCGATTCGGCAAACAGCCAGGTAGTGAACTGCCCGCCCGGGGTCAAGCGTACGAAGAAACCCAGCGTCCGATCACCGCCCGGCGTCGGTGCGGCGGCAAACGAATACTCGCGCGCGCGCTCAATGTGCGCAGGCCGCAGAGCCGCATACTGACCAGCGGCATACTCCAGAGGCTGGTCGATCTGCAGGCGCAACTCGACGATGTCGTGGGTGAGCGGAATCTGCGCCGTGATACGGCCCTGGCAGGTCATCTGGTGGAAATGTGGGCGCCGACTGTCAATGTCCACTTCGAGCGTGATTTCCTCGCCCGGCGCCACCTTGGCCTG
>NZ_JBFIII010000142.1 GCF_041601295.1 Immundisolibacter sp. | reverse complement strand
GGCGTCGTACCGCCGCTTCCAGGTGAGTCACCCGCTGCTGGTTCTCCGCCAGCAATGCGCTTTGCAGTGCTCCGGTCAGCGCCGCGAACAGGTATTGCTCGACCAGCGCCGCCTCGAACTCGGGCACGGACATGTACAGCCGTGGCGGCGTGCCGGTTAAAGGCGCCGGTACAGTCGGCAGCGGCAGTACCTGGCGTGCACTGACCTGTCGCAGTTCCGGGTCATGCGCGATCACCATCAGCCGGCCACCACGGGCGGTATCGAGTCCGCCCAAAGTATCGGCCAACTCAGCCAGCACGATGGCCACGCCGTCCGCTGCCGGGGCGCCCGGGCAGCGCGCCACCACCTGCGGCAAGTCGCCGGCAGCGGCAATGAGCTTATTACCTACCAGCACCAGGGTGGGCTGCGCCGGCAGTGCCCGCACGTACCGAAGCAGCTCCTCGTTGAAATCGCCACACAGCCCTTTCTCGCTGCCGATCACCACCGAGACATCGGTGCCGGTCGAGGATATGCCGTCCGGATAATGGGCACGATAGTCCTGCGCGGCCTGCTGTAAGCCGGCCCGCAGGCGCTGACCGCTGTCGCGCAGCCGGGTCAGACGCTGCGTCTCGATCATCGCCAGCGTGCGCATACCGGCGAGAATGGCGCGAATGTCCGCCAAACCCCGCAGGTGCTTAACGAGGTCGCGGTAGCCGCTCATGGACCTGACATCGGGGTACCCAGTTGGGCAGGCAGCCAGGCCAGCCAATCCTGTTCCGGTGTGTCGACGCCTGGCCCGCTGCCGGCCAGCGCCTGTAGCAAGCGCTCCAGCACGGCGTTTATCCGGCCAAGCTCGACGCCGTCAAACATGCCGTGGGTGAACGCCGTCAGCCAGGCCATCTGCCCGACCATCGACACCGGCTGCAAGCGGTCCTGCTTGAGCAGTTCGCGCAGCACCCGACCACGGTGCAGGCGGGCCTCCATGGCCGGTTCCAGCCGGGCGCCGAAACGGGTGAATACTTCCAGCTCCTGGAACTGCAAATAATCGAGCTTGATGCTGCCAGCGGCCTCGCGGATACGTGGGTGTTGCGCCTTGCCACCGATGCGCGACACCGACCGGGCGATGTCGATGGCGGGCTGAAAACCGCTCGCGAACAGATCGGCATCGAGGTAGATCTGGCCGTCGGTGATGGAGATCAGATTGGTCGGAATGTAGGCCGCGATTTCGCCCTGCTCGGTCTGGACGATAGGCAGCGCGGTCATGCTGCCACCACCGGCGGCGGGTGCCAACCGGGTGGTGCGCTCCAGCAGCCGCGCATGCAGATAGAAGATGTCGCCCGGATAGGCTTCGCGACCGGGCGGGCGTCGCAGCAGCAAAGATAACTCCCGATAGGCCCGTGCGTGTGCGCTCAGATCGTCGTACACCACCAGGGTATCGTGGCCCTGCTGCATCCAGCCCTCGGCGACGGCGCAACCGGCGAAAGGCGCCAGATACTGCAAGCCGGCCAGGGCGCTGGCCTCGCCCACCACCACCGTGGTGTAGTCCATCGCACCGTACTGGCGCAACAGTTCGAGTGTGCTCACCACCGCCGAGCGCTTCTGACCGACCAACACGTATACGCAGCGCACCCCGCTGTCGCGCTGATTGATGACCGCATCCAACGCCAGGGCACTGCGTCCGGTGCCCTCGTCGCCAATGATGAGCTGGCGCTGACCACGACCGATCGGCAGCAGGGTGTCCACGATCTTGCAACCGGTCAGCAGCGGCTGGTTGACGAAATCGCGCTCGGTCAGTGGCGGCGATGGCGCCTCCAGCGGCTGATGGCGGGACGCCTCGGGATCCTCACCGCCGTCGAGCGCGCGGCCGAGCGGATCGACCACCCGCCCCAACAGTGCATCCCCGGCCGGAACCTGCAACACCCTGCCGGTCAGCGCGGCCCGGGTGCCAGCGGTCAGCGCCGCGGTCTGGCGCAGCAGAACGGCACCGACCCGGGTCTGCGTCAGATGAAAGACCTGCGCCAGGCTGCCGTCCTCGAACTGCAGCAGCTCCTCCATGGCTGCCGATGGCAAGCCCTCGATCCAGGCGATGCCGTCACCGACGGCGCCCACGGTGCCCTGTTCGAGCAACCGCAACCCAGGCCGGTAGTCCTCTACCCGCCGCTGCGCCTGAGCCAACAGCGAGGTGACGGCGACCGGCTCAGGCATCCGGCTGAACCATTTCTGTAAATACCTGAAGTTCATCCTGCAAGTTCGCTCCCAGGCGCCAGGCACCCGCCTGTATCCGTATGCCGGCCAGCAGGGCTGAATCCTCGATAAAGCTGATTTCCGGCAGTGGACCGCCGGCGAGCACCTGCAACGCCTGCCCGATGGCCGAGCGCCGGCCGGCATCCAGCGGATAAGCGCTACTCACTTGCAAGGGTCCTGGCGATTGATCGAGTCCATCGCGCAGGGCTTGCTGGCGTTCGGCCGGCAAGTGGCCGCACTCGGTCAGCGTCAGATCGATCAGGCTGGCTTCGAGCGTCGGCCCGGCCAACGCGCCGAGCAGGCGAGAGGCAAAGCGGGAGGCCAGCGCCAGAGCCTGCACTTCAGCTTCATGGCGAAGCTGCTGCGCCTTACGCTGCGCCAGGGTGGCCGCCCGCTCGCGCTCGGCGGCCAGATCCTGTTGCAGAAGCTCCAGCTGGCGGCCCCGCTCGCGGTCCACATCTTCGTCCAGCGCATGGCGGGCAGCAGCACGTTCCTGCGCCGCGCCCTCCAACCGCTGGTCGTACTCGGTCTTGAGCCTTTCTGCCTGCTGCCGGGCGGCATCAGCCTCGCCCAACTGGCGGTCGATCTCGGCCCGGCGCCGGACAATCACCGCCAGCACCGGCCGGTACAGCAAGCGGTGCAGCAGCCACACCAGGACCAGGAAGTTGACGATTTCGAGGACGAAGGTCCAGGCGTTGAATTGCACGATGGCGCTCCCCGGCTCCCGGCCCTAGTGCGGCAGGTAAGCCAGCAACGGATTGCGGAACAGCACGATCAGAATCACCACCAGGCAGTAGATGGCCAGCGACTCGATCATCGCCAGACCGATAAACAGCAGCCGCGAGATGGCCTGCTCCGCCTCGGGCTGACGGGCGATGGCGTCCAGTGCCTGACTGATCGCCCGACCCATCGCCAGGGCAGGCAACATCACTCCCAGGGCGATGCCAAACACCGCCGCTACCGTCGTCAATACCACCAGCCAACCGATGTCAGTCATTTTTCAGTCTCCACTTGAAGTCGCATGAACCTGGGCCTGCATACCGCCCGCGATATAAACCAGGGCCAGCATGCCAAAGATGTAGGCCTGTACCACTGCCTCGACCACATGCAACAGCAGCACCGGCACCGGCACCAAAAAGCCAGCCACCAACAGTACCAGCAGGGCGGTCAGCTGCAGGCTCATCATGTTGCCAAACAAACGCACTGCCAGCGCCAGGGTGCGGGTCAGTTCGCTGACCAGATGGAACGGCAACAGCAGCGGGCTCGGCTGCAGGTAGTGCCGCAGATAGGCCCGCCAGCCGCTGGCGCGGATGCCGAACCAGTGGACCGAGAAAAAAACCACAATCGCCAGCGCCGTGGTCACCGACAGGTCGCGGGTTGGCGATTCCAGTCCCGGCAGCAACCCGACCAGGTTCGCGCCCAACAGGAATATCCATAACGTGGCGATGAACGGCAGCACCCGTGGCGACTGCTCGCCCACCAATCCCTCAACCGCGCCCTCGGCCGCGCCCACCAGACCCTCGACCGCCGTCTGTAACGGCCCCGGCGCGGTGCGCAGGCGATGGCCCAGCCAACCGCCAACGACGACCAGCAACAGACTGACAGCGACGCTGACCAGCACGGACGCCGGCAATTGCAGGGCACCCCAGTGCACAACTGTCGGCGCCAGCAGGTCGGTGTTCGCCGCCATCGCTTCAGTCACGCAACATCAGGAAGACATTAACCGCGCCCACCAACACCCCCAACAGCAGCAGGCTCAGGGTCCAGGACTGGGAGTAACCGGGCAGACGCTCATCCAGCCACAGCCCCAAATAAGCTCCGCCAACGATTGGTAACACCAGCATTAGCCCCAACGTGCCCAGAAAACGGGCCTGCGCCAGCACTGTCCGCTGCCGGCGCTGCGCCCGGTCGAAACCACGGGCGTCACGCTCAACACCCTGGCGCAGGCGGTGGTCATTGTTCATTGCCGTGCCCCCGCTGTTCCAGCTCCCAAAGCCGTCGCAGCAAATGCTGCTCCATCTGCTGCAGGCTGGCGCGGGTACGCGAAAGCGCCACATCCTCGGCCCGCAACTGGTCCTCCAGCTGGGTACTGATGCGCCGATAATCCGTGTCCCGCAGGTAACGGCGGGTGAAGACAAAAACTTCGCCGCCGATGACGTGCAGGATGCCTCCCGGCAGCGCGAGGTACTGCCACACCCCATCGACGCACCGGTAGCGGGCAAGGCCGAATTCGAGCGCGGTAATGAACGCTTCATGACCCGGCTGAATGCCAAAGCTGCCGCTGGCGTCGCGCCCGACGAAGCTGTGTACCTGCTCCACGGTTTCCCAGGCCGTGGCGCCGTGCAGGTGCAGCGCGAATCCCCTCACGACGCTGCCTCTGACAAAGCGCCGCGCATGTAGAAACGCTCCTCGGGCCAGTCGTCGTGGCGCCCGCCGACAATCGCCTCGCAGTCGGACAGGCAATCGGCGAGCGGCACCGTGGCGCCAGCCACGCCTGAGTGCTGGCTGGTGACAAAAAATGGCTGGGTCAGGTAGCGCTCCAGGCGCCGCGCGCGATGCACGATGCGCCGATCCGCTTCGGACAACTCCTGCAAGCCCAGCATGGCGATGATGTCCTCAAGCTGACGGTAGCGGGCAATGTGCTCGCGCACTGCGCCGGCC
>NZ_JBFIII010000141.1 GCF_041601295.1 Immundisolibacter sp. | reverse complement strand
TCGCTTCCGCGACGGCGGACGATTTGTGCAGGTTGATTGGCACCAGGGCGACTTCGAACGGTGCCAGCGCCTGCGGCCATACGATGCCCCGCTGGTCGTGGTTTTGTTCGACCGCGGCAGCCACCACGCGCGACACGCCGATGCCGTAGCAGCCCATCGGCATGACGCTGTCGCGGCCCTGTTCGTCGAGCACGGTGCAGTTGAGTTTTTCGCTGTACACCGTGCCGAGCTTGAAGACGTGGCCGACCTCGATGCCGCGGGCGATGGCCAGGGGGCCGCTGCCATCCGGAGCCGGTTCGCCGGCCACGACGTTACGGATGTCGGCGCTTTCCGGTTCCGGCAGGTCGCGTGCGAAGTTGACGCCGCTGAGGTGATAGCCGTCGACATTGGCGCCGCACACGAAATCGGCCAGCGCGGCGGCATCGCGGTCAGCGATGACCGGTCCGGGGAACTGCACCGGACCCACCGACCCGAAATCGCAGCCCAATGCGGCCTGAATGTCAGCTGGGGTCGCGAACTGTAGCGGCTGGGAGATTTGCGGCAGGCGCAACGCCTTGACCGCGTTCAGTTCGTGATCGCCGCGCAGCAGCAGCGCCACCAGGCCACCGTCAGCGCCGCGCACAATCAGTGTCTTGACGATGCGTTCGGGGGGTACTTTCAGAAACGCGCTGACCTCGGCGATGGTGTGCTGGCCGGGTGTGTGGATCGATTCGCGGTCCGCCGACGGCGCCGGGCGCGGCGGCGGCACGGGCGCGGGAGCCAGCTCCACGTTGGCGGCGTAGCCACCTTCCGAATAGGCAATCGCGTCCTCGCCGGAGTCAGCCAGCACGTGGAACTCGTGCGAACTGGCGCCGCCAATACTGCCGGTGTCGGCCGCTACGGCGCGAAAGCGCAGCCCCAGCCGGCTGAAGATGGTGCTGTAGGTGGCGTGCATCACTTGGTAGGTCTCGTCCAGGCTGGCGGCATCGCGGTGGAAGGAGTAGGCATCCTTCATCAGGAACTCGCGCGCGCGCATGACGCCGAAACGCGGCCGGATCTCGTCCCGGAACTTGGTCTGGATCTGGTAGAAGCAGGCCGGCAGCTGGCGGTAGCTGCTCACCTTCTGGCGCACGATGTCGGTAATCACCTCCTCGTGTGTCGGGCCAAAGCAGAACTCACGCTGGTGGCGATCCTTGAAGCGCAGCAGCTCGGGGCCATACTTTTCCCAGCGCGCCGACTCCTGCCACAGCTCCGCTGGTTGTACGGCGGGCATCAGCAGCTCCTGTCCGCCGGCGGCGTCCATTTCGTCCCGCACCACGCGCTCGGCCTTGCGCAGCACGCGCAGGCCCAGCGGCAGCCAGCTGTAGATGCCGGCAGCCAAGCGGCTGATCATGCAGGCGCGCAGCATCAGCCGCTGGCTGATTACGTCTGCGTCGGACGGGTCTTCGCGCAGCGTGGCGATCAGAAAGCGCGATGTGCGCATGTGGATTCCTTAAGCGGGTATATCAACAAAAAAGCCGCGCCCGCCGTCTGGGCGGACGCGGCGGGTACTGCGGGTCAGACTTCGATGTCGGCGAACAGGGCGGTGCTCAGGTATCGCTCGCCAGCCGATGGGATGATGACAACGATGGTGCTGCCCGCCGCTTCGGGTCGGCTGGCAACGATCTCGGCGGCCTTGAGCGCGGCTCCGGAACTGATCCCGACAAAAAGGCCTTCTTCCTGGGCCGCGCGGCGGGCGTAGGCCATGGCGTCTTCGTTGCTGACCTGAATTACCTCGTCAACGATCTTGGTGTTCAGGTTGCCCGGCACGAAACCGGCGCCAATGCCCTGGATCTTGTGCGGCCCCGGCTTGCCGCCCGACAGCACCGGGGAGGCGCTGGGCTCGACCGCAATGGCCTTGAACGAGGGCCGGCGCGCCTTGATCACTTCGGCCACCCCTGTGATGGTGCCGCCGGTGCCGACGCCGGAGATCAGGTAATCGACGTTGCCGTCGGTGTCGCGCCAGATTTCCTCGGCCGTGGTGCGGCGGTGTACGTCCGGGTTGGCCGGGTTCTCGAACTGCTGCGGCATGATGCTGCCCGGCCGCTCGGCCAGCAGTTCGCGCGCCCGCTCGATGGCGCCGGTCATGCCTTTCTCGGCGGGCGTGAGCACGATCTCGGCGCCAAGCGCGCGCAGCACCTTGCGCCGCTCGATGCTCATCGAGGCCGGCATGGTCAGGGTCAGGCGATAACCGCGGGCGGCGCATACGAAGGCCAGCGCGATGCCGGTGTTACCGGAGGTCGGTTCGATGATTTCGCCGCCGGGCGCGAGCTGGCCGCTTTTCTCGGCCGCCTCGATCATGGCCAGTCCGATACGATCCTTGACCGACGACAGCGGGTTGAAGAACTCCAGCTTGGCCAACACCGTGGCATCGCTTTTGATCAGCCGGCGAATACGCACCAACGGCGTGTTGCCGATGGCCTGCGTGATGTCGTCGAGAATGCGTGCCATGGTGACCTCCGCCGGCCGGGCCGGGTGTTGTAAAGCTGGGGACTCGATTCTAGGAATGGCCGAAGCGCAATATCAAGCACCAGTTTATGTCGCTCTTATGTCGTTTTGCGCAAAGCGGTCCAAGCCATCCACACTTTACGCGTGAAGATCAAACCCAGTATTAGTGGCGTATATGCCCTGGCCGATACCTCGCTGCTGCAAGGGGCCGAGTTGCTGGCGCGCGTCGAGGCCGCCCTGGAGGGGGGCGTTGGCGTGGTGCAGTACCGTGACAAGTCGACGGACACCGTGCGTCGTCAGCGCGAGGCGCACGCACTGCGCACGCTATGCGATATCTACCGCGTAGTGTTTATTGTTAACGACGACGTGGAGCTGGCGTTTGCGGTCGGTGCAGACGGCGTACACCTGGGCCGCGACGACCGGTCACCCGGGCCGGCGCGGGCACGCCTGGGGCCGGACGCGCTCATCGGCGCCACCTGCTATAACCAGCCGGAGCTCGCGCCGCGAGCACTTGGTGCCGGTGCAGATCATGTCGCCTTCGGTCGGTTCTTCCCGTCCAGCACCAAACCCGGCGAGATCTACGCCAGCCTTGATCTGCTGCGCACGGTGCGGGCGACTCTGGCCTGCCCCATCGTCTGCATTGGCGGCATTCGGGTGGACAATGCGCGGCCGCTGGTCGAGGCTGGCGCACACGCGCTGGCGGTTGGTAACGCCCTGTTCGGGCCGGGTGTGGACAGCGAGGCGGCGGCCCGCGCGCTGGCCGCCCTGTGGCAAGACATCTGAGGATCTGAACATGCAGCACTCGCAGCGCCTTTTCGAGCGCGCCCTCGCCGTGATTCCAGGCGGGGTCAACTCGCCAGTACGCGCTTTCGGTGCGGTAGGGGGGCAGCCGCCGTTCATCGCGCAGGCCGATGGTGCCCGCCTGCGCGACGTGGACGGCAACGACTACATCGATTACGTCTGCTCCTGGGGCGCGGTGATCCTGGGCCACGCGGCGCCTGTCGTGGTGCAGGCCGTGCGGGCGGCAGCGACCCGCGGTCTTTCTTACGGCGCCCCCACCGCCGCCGAGGTGGAACTGGCGGAAACGCTCTGCCGCCTGGTGCCGGGCCTGGATCGTGTGCGCCTGGTTAACTCCGGCACCGAAGCGACCATGAGCGCCATCCGCCTGGCGCGCGCCGCCACCGGCCGGAAAGTGCTGGTCAAGTTCGCCGGCTGTTATCACGGCCATGCCGACAGCTTGCTGGTGAACGCTGGCTCGGGTGCCCTGACCTTCGGGGTGCCGAGTTCGCCTGGTGTGCCCAGCGAGTTGGCGGCGCTGACGTTGACCGCACCCTACAACGATTTGCGCGCCGTCGAAGTCCTGTTCGCGGATCGCGGCGCAGAAATCGCCGCCGTGATTGTCGAGCCGGTGGCCGGCAATATGGGCTGCGTGTTGCCGCGCCCCGGCTTCCTGGAGGGCCTGCGCCAGCTGTGCACCGCGCATGGCGCGGTCCTTATCTTTGACGAGGTGATGACCGGTTTCAGGGTCGCCCTGGGCGGCGCCCAGGCGCGTTTTGGTGTGACCGCCGACCTGGTGACGCTGGGCAAGGTAATCGGTGGCGGGCTGCCGGTTGGCGCCTACGGCGGGCGGGCCGACCTGATGGAACAGATGGCACCTGCAGGGCCGGTCTATCAGGCCGGCACGCTGTCCGGTAATCCGCTCGCCACGGCCGCTGGTCTCGCCACGTTGACACAGGTACAGGAGCCGGGCTTCTACGAGCATCTGGAGCAAACCGCGGCGACGTTGACGGCGGGTTTGCAGGCCGCGGCGGACGCCGCTGGCGTGCCCTTTTGCACGGTTCACATCGGCGGCATGTTCGGATTGTTTTTGCGGCCGACTCCACCGCGTGACCTGGTCGAGGCGCAGCAGGCCGATGTGGCGGCGTTCGGGAGGTTGTTCGGGGCGCTGCTGGCGCAAGGCGTGTACCTGGCTCCATCAGCCTTTGAGGCCGGCTTCGTTACGGCGGCGCACGATACGGCGGTTATCGCGGCGACCATCCAGGGCGCGCGTGGCGCGTTTGCCGCCCGTTAAGGAGACGCTGAAGTATTCGGTGTTTCCCGCAGCGCAAGGATGCGCTGCCAAAATCTGTGGCTGTGAGCCATCGGAAAACCACGTTTTTCCGATGGCGGGCGCTGAGAAAGCCAGGATGGATTTGTTCAGCGCTTCCTTAAACCGGCGTGCTGCGGGCGTTCGCCGCCCGGGTCCTGACCCAGGTCAAGATTAATTCAAATTATTGAATGCGAATCGTTCGCATTTTGATATAGACTGCCTCTGCCGAATCTTCGGCTACGGCATTGGACAAACACGAGGGAGGAATCATGTCTCGCATACACATCGCACGCGGTGCGTTGGTCGCCGCGCTGCTCGCCAGCGCCTGGATGCCTGTGGCACACGGCGCCAGCTCCATCGAGGCCATCGAACAGACACTGGTGCAGCTGCAAGCTCAATTGCAGGCTGCGCAACAGGAAATTCGGGCGCTCAAGGCCGAAAACCAGCAGATCAAGGAGCAGGTGGCCGCGACCGGCGAGGC
>NZ_JBFIII010000140.1 GCF_041601295.1 Immundisolibacter sp. | reverse complement strand
TTGCCACCCCCCAACGCGGCATAGCGCATCGCGGCGGGCAGATCGGCAATGGGCGGGGAAACCGGCGGCAACAGTCGTTCGAGCGCCGCTTCGCTACGCCGACGGACCTCGGCGAGAAAATCATCCAGCGACACGGGTGGATTTACTCGGCCGGCTCGAAGCCTTCGAGCCGTAGCTGGCCATCCTGCTCGACCAGTTGCTGGACCTTCAGTTCCGCGGTCTTCAAGGCCTGCTGGCAACCGCGGGCCAGCTGTACGCCATGCTCAAAATCACGCAATGCGTGCTCCAGGCTCAGCTCGCCGCGTTCCAGCTGCTCGACGATGGTTTCGAGCTCGGCCAGGGCCGCCTCGAAATCGGGCGCCTGCGCGCCGGGCTCGGTTGCGGCGGTGGCTGGCGCTTCGGACTTACGCTTGCTGGTCATGGCCGCTAGCATAACGCACCCGTCGCCGGCCCTGGCAGCGCCGCGCCTGCAATGTCGAGGTGCCCCGCCTGCCCATCAGTCCGGGCGTCAATCGCCGCGACTGCATGGGTCCGGTGAGGACCGGCCGCGCGAGCCCAATACTCAGCCGCCGCCTGAGCACTAGCCCGCGTCACGCCGGACTACCGATACGTGATGCGCCGAATCAGGCGCCTGAAGCTGTGGCCGGTGTGTCGCTTGCCGTCCTGCCCGGCGCATGGAACCGCCGGTGTAATTCGATGTTTTCCGGCTCCAGCGCAAACGCCGTCTGGTAGCTCACATGGTGCTTGTTGTGTTCGTCGTGGCTCAAATGCCAGACCTTGTGCATCTTGTAGAAGGGCACGGTCGGGTAAAGGTGATGGATCAGGTGGTAGTTCTGATACACCATCAAGGGCGTCAGCAGCCATTCCCAGCCCATGCGCATGGTGGTGGCCAGGTAGGGGTCTTCCTGATGGCTCACCATGGCCGGGTGATGGGGCAGGATGACGAAGACCACCGCGATCAGAAACAGCGCGATTCGGGTCGGGATGAACCACAGCATGAACAACTCGTACCCGAGGCCCTGTGAGATCAGGAAGCCCACCACCAGGACCAGGCTGGTGTAGAACCCGATCAAGCCTTTCTTGTGCTTCTTGACCAGATGCTGCCCGCGGGTAAAGAAGTAGTAGATGTAATACCCGTCAAAGAAGGCCCAGCGCAGGGGAACCTGCCACCAGGGAGCATCGTGCTCGAACCGGTCAGGATCCTCGGCCCCATTGGCGTGAACGTGGTGCTGATTGTGCAGCCAGCGCAGCAGAGACATCGGCGCATACGGAAACAGGAACACCAGCGACACGTCGGCTATCGCCTCGTTGAGCCAGCCGATCCTCGAAATGGCGCGGTGGGCGCCGTCGTGAATTGGACTGAACAGACCATAGGCCAGCAGGCCGTTGATGAGCGCACCGGTCCAGTAACTGATTTGCCCGGTCAGAGCGAGATACCAGACGCCGGCCATGCCGCTGAGCATGGCGATTGCCAGCAAGGTGGTAGGCACGGCCAGGGTCGGTGCGCGCATATGGGGCCGCAGCAATGTGTTACCGGGGGCGTCGGCTTGTGTGGCCATCTTCAGGGATTCTCTCGGTTATCGGTTCGCGCTGGTCGGGGCATTGGCGCACCAGACCCGAGCGGGCGCCGGGTAAAAAATTGGCCATCACCGGACCGCATGGAGCCATGGTCACAGACTGCCGAACTGGCCCTCTTGATGGCCGTCAACTGGCTGGGAACCGGCTTGCTCACGCGGCCTGCGCCGGGTTCTGAGGCAATGGGTCTGCAAACCAGTCCGGCCAGCCGGCCTTGCGGTTGGCCTCGCGGGCGATTTGCCGCTCCTGCGGGCTGGCGAAGCGCAGATCCCAGTCCTTGAGCAGCGGCTTGGCAATGCGCCGGTACCACAGCGGCGGGATGAAGGCGCTGACCGCGCACACGAACAGGTTCGGCATCTGCGGCGCGTCCGGGTGCGGTACCAGCTGGTCGAAACGCAGGTCCGGGTCGATGTGGTGGTCGACATGGGTGGTGATTTCGTAGCCGATGGTGCGGTCGATCCAGGTCAGGTGGTTCCAGGTGTGGTGCAGGCGTGTTGGAGAGCCGGGCACGCGCACCAGGCCGTAGTGCTGGATGTAGTTGAGCGCCTCCAGAAAGAACTTGCTGCTGATCTGCGCCACCAGCGTCAGCACGCCGGCCAGTACGCCGCCGTACAGGCCCACCGCCAGCGGGATGGACAGCAACAGCGAAAATTCCCAGAACAGCATGTTGCGCGGCGACCACAGCGGCGCGCCGGTCACGTCGCGCCGCTTGCGCGCGGCGCTGAGCAATTCCTGAAAGTTACGCTTGGTACAGCGCCACATGAACGGATACACGCTGCTGCCGCGCGGCGCGTAATCGGCATCGGCCTCGGTGTCGAAATGGATGTGGTGCGTGTACAGATGCGGAATGTCGCGGTGGGCATCGGCGAACATGGCGCTGATGAACTTGGCCAGACCGCGCGAGAACCAGTCCTTGCGGTGCATGAGTTCGTGCGCCACCGGCACGTTGGGTACCGCGTTGAGCCACACCAGCGAGGCGACGGCGCCGATGAGTGCGATCACCACCGGCAGCGTACCGTCCACGCCAAGGCCGGCCCGCATGCGCCAGGCGAAGGCCGCGTACAGCGCGACCATCAGCGCGCAGTGCAGGTACAGCGGCACATCGGCCAGGCGCGGGTGGCGGAAGCGCCGCACGGCGTAATCCGGCCGCGACAGCATGTCCAGCCCCGCCAGCACGAAGAATGTGCCCACCCCGGCCCACATCCAGTAGCCGCCCAGCAACATGCCGACCACCCCGGCCAGCACGGTCAGTGAACACAGGTAATAGCGCAGGTAATCGGTCAATTTGGATGCCTCACGGGAACACGTTCAGGCTTTTGTTCATGAATATGTTCTGTTGCAGGGTGAGCAGGCGCCTGGCGACGCGCAGCTGCCCGTCCACGCGTCTCAGCAGGTCCTCGCGCAGACAGTACAGGGTGTGCTCCTCGTCCTCGTTCATGTTGCGGTAGACCTGCGAGATGGAATGCACGCGGTACTCGTCGGCGTTTTCGGTGTGTTCCACCTCGACGTTGTGCACCAGGTGGGCGGTTCGCGTGGCCGGGTCTTCGGTCCAGCAGGTGTCGGTTTCCAGGCGCGTGATGCGCTTGTCGAGCTCGCGCATGCTGTCGTTGTAGTACGCACTGTCCAGGCGGGACGGCGGGCGCTCGTCACGCCGGTAGCGCTGCACACGCGCCGGCATCCAGTAGTGGATGTCGTCGGTCAACAACGCCAGCCAGGCGCGATAGTCCTGGCGGTCCTTAAGACGGGCCTCTCGGTAGTAGAACTGCTGGACTTCGCTGACGAGTTCCAGCGACGGCGGCTGGGTGGCCGCCTGCACGTCCTTGGCAATTGCGTTCATGGGCGATCGTCTCCGTTCAGCGGGTCGGTCGGCCGGCGTAGCGCGGTGTGTAGCGCTGCGGCACCTCGGACCAGGATTTGGCGTTCATCAGGTCCGCCCAGCGCTGGTAGAACAGGCGCTGGTTGGCGTCGTTGAACTGCCCCTCGTGGACGATGCCCGGAAGCTCCGGGTGCTCGATCTGGCGGCTCTTGCCGCAGCCGTAGTGCAGCTTCTCGTGGCGGCTGACCCAGCCGCGGTTGGTACGGGTGTTGCCCTCCCAGTTCTCGCCGTCGTCCATCTCCAGCGTGCCGGCCGGGTTGAAGGTCAGGTTGCAGCCGATATTGATGGCTTGCTTGACCGATTCCGGGGCATTTTTAGGCACTACCGTCCAGATGCGCAGTTCGAGCTTGCGCGGACCGCGCGGCAACCAGGTGCGAAAGGTGTGGATGCCGGGCAGGAAGGTCATGTTCGGGAACATGGCGGCGGAGGCCAGTGAACCGAACAGGCGCGCGCGCAGCTCGCCAATCCGCTGCGCCATTTTCGGGCGCTGGGCGGTGTAATAGTCGATGACCTCCTGCGAACCCAGAATGGCAATATCGCCCACTCCCTCAAGGGCGAACTCCCAGCCGTGGCCGTTGACGCTGGCCTGAAAGGTATCGCTTGGGTCATATGGCGGGAACGGGCCGCCCATCATGGCCCGGCCGCCGGCGTCGTGGGTCCACCAGGCATGGTAAGCGTCGCCGATGAAGTTCTCGACCCCGAATTTCCAGTTGGCGTTGGCGTAGGACTTGATGGTGCCGGGCAGGAACTCGATGCCGCCCTCGTCGTTGTCCAGGAAGGCATCCAGGTACCAGCGGTAGTCGCCCAGGTAGTCGTCCAGACTCGGCGCCTCCGGGTCGAAAGTGGCGAAGATCATGCCCTTGTAGGAGGCCACGCGCGCCTTGCGCGGACCCCACTGCGTGCGGTCTATGTCGCCCGGATCGTAAGCGTGCTCGGACGGCAGGCCCAGCAGCTCGCCGGCCGTGCTGTAGGCCCAGCCGTGGTAATTGCAGGTGAAGCGGCGGGCGTTGCCCTCGTCGGCAAAGCAGATCTTGTTGCCGCGGTGGGTGCATGCGTTCAGGTACACGTACACCTCGCCGTCGGTGTGACGGGACACGATCACGCCGTCCTCGCCGATGTAGGTGGTCACGAAATCCCCGGCGTTCGGAACCTGCGAGTCGTGCGCCACGAACTGCCAGCAGCGGGCGAAGATGGCCTCCAGCTCGCGTTCGTAGATGGCCTCATCCCAGAAGATGCGCCGGTCGACCCAGCCTTCCTTCAGGTCCATGTAACGCGAGTAGTCCTGGGGGGGTTGGGCGTGCTCGTGGGGCTTCATGGGTGTCCTGCTCCTTTAGAAAAACACGTTCAGGTTGCTGTCGATCACCACCGGGTGGTCGAACTGGATCAGCCGGCGTACCAAGCGCCAGACGCCGCCCTCGCAGCGCCAGCGGTCGGTGCGGGCCGCGGTCAGGCGTCGCTGCTGGGCGTCGATGCGGCTGCGATGGATTTCGACTACGGAGTAGACCTGCGCCTCGCGGTCGGCCTCGGCCTGATAAATCTCGACGTTGCTGACGATGCGCCGCGCGCTGTTGCGCGGGTCTTCGGCCCACACCAGGCCGGATTCCAGGCGCTGGATGCGCAACTCAAGGCGCGCTTTGTCGTCGTCGAACACGTAGCCCGGACCCACCGCCAGCGCCGCGCCGCGGTCGGCCCGGAAGCGGCGCGAGGTCAGCGGCAGCTGGT
>NZ_JBFIII010000139.1 GCF_041601295.1 Immundisolibacter sp. | reverse complement strand
TAATCACCCCAAGGGGGCCAGGAGCGGCGGCACGCGTATCCGTGCCATACGGGCACGAGACTCGGAAGGGATGGGCCGGCGCTGCACCCGTCCTCAGTTTCTCCTGCCCGGGTTTGACGTTCCCAGGGCTGGAGTGGCCGCTGGGCCCATCCTGGCGCGTCGGCGTTCGAGACCGGGGTCAAGGCGGGCACTCGTGCAGGGGCGTCTGCCTGGGCACAGGCCCCTGGTCAGTGCGCGTGGCGCGACGTTGCGGGGCGGATTTCTATGTTTTCCGGTACACCTGCTGGCCCGCCGCCCGGAACTCGATCGACTTCTCCTGCATGCCGGCGGCCAGGGCGCCTTCGTCGTCCAGTAAGCCCTTGCTTTGGGCGTAATCGCGCACGTCCTGGGTGATTTTCATGGAGCAGAAGTGCGGGCCGCACATGGAGCAGAAGTGCGCCAGCTTGGCGGATTCCTTGGGCAGGGTCTCGTCGTGGAACTCGCGTGCCTTGTCCGGGTCCAGGCCGAGGTTGAACTGGTCGTTCCAGCGGAACTCGAAACGTGCCTTGGACAGGGCGTTGTCGCGCAGCTGCGCGCCGGGGTGGCCCTTGGCCAGGTCCGAGGCGTGGGCGGCGATCTTGTAGGTGACGATGCCCTCGCGTACGTCGTGCTTGTTGGGCAGGCCAAGGTGCTCCTTGGGCGTGACGTAGCACAGCATGGCGGTGCCGTACCAGCCGATCATGGCGGCGCCGATGGCGGACGTGATGTGGTCGTAGCCGGGCGCGATGTCGGTGGTCAGCGGCCCCAGGGTATAGAACGGTGCCTCGTCGCAGTACTTCAGTTGCAGGTCCATGTTCTCCTTGATCATGTGCATGGGCACATGACCCGGGCCTTCGATCATGACCTGCACGTCGTGCTTCCAGGCGATCTGGGTCAGCTCGCCTAGGGTTTCGAGCTCGCCCAGTTGCGCCGCGTCGTTGGCATCGGCGATCGAGCCCGGTCGCAGGCCATCGCCCAGCGAGAAGGACACGTCGTAGGCCTTCATGATTTCGCAGATTTCCTCGAAGTGCGTGTAGAGGAAACTTTCCTTGTGGTGGGACAAACACCATTTGGCCATGATGGAGCCGCCGCGGCTGACAATGCCGGTCAGGCGTTTGGCGGTCAGCGGCACGTAGCGCAGCAGCACGCCGGCGTGGATGGTGAAGTAATCGACGCCCTGTTCGGCCTGTTCGATCAGGGTGTCGCGGAAGATGTCCCAGGTCAGCTCCTCGGCCTTGCCGTCCACCTTTTCCAGCGCCTGGTAGATGGGCACGGTGCCGATGGGCACCGGGCTGTTGCGCAGGATCCACTCGCGCGTTTCGTGAATGTTCTTGCCGGTGGACAGGTCCATGATGGTGTCGGCGCCCCAGCGGATGCCCCAGACCATTTTTTCGACTTCTTCCTCAATCGACGAACTGACCGCCGAGTTGCCGATATTGCCGTTGATCTTCACCAGGAAGTTGCGGCCGATGATCATCGGTTCGCTTTCCGGGTGATTGATGTTGGCCGGGATGATGGCGCGGCCGCGGGCGACCTCGTCGCGCACGAACTCGGGCGTGATCCGGCTGGGAATGGCGGCGCCGAAACTCTGGCCTGGGTGCTGGCGCAGCAGGGCCGGATCGCGCACGGTCTCCAGGCGCTGGTTCTCGCGGATGGCGATGTATTCCATCTCCGGCGTGACGACGCCGCGCCGCGCGTAGTGCATCTGCGTCACGTTGGCGCCCGCAAGCGCCCGCCGCGGCAGGCGGGTATGCGCAAAGCGCAGATCGGACAGTTCTTGCGCGGCGGCCCGTTCGCGGCCGTAGGCAGAGCTGATCTGGTCCAGCAACTCACTGTCGCCGCGCTCGGCGATCCACGCCTCACGGATCGGCGCCAGACCGGCACGCAGGTCGATGCTGACCGCGCTATCCGTATAAGCGCCGGAGGTGTCGTACAGGGTGATCGGTTGGTTGGCTTCGCCACCATGCAGGGTGGACGTTTGCGACTGGGCTACCTCGCGCATCGGAACCCGCAGATCGGCCCGGCTGCCCTGCACATAAATCTTGGACGAGCCGGCAAACGGTCGTCGCAACTCCGGGTCGACATCGGCAGGGGGGATGAGGGGCGGTTTCTGGGTGGCGTTCATGGCAAGACCTGTGGCGGCGGTGTGGGGCCAGTCCGCGCCGGTTGCGACGCGGCGATATCGGGTTTGTTATTGTCGCAACGCGGATTGGGACGGTAATCTATGCGCCGCTTCAAAGGGGTGTCAACGCGCCGGCCGCCGTTGCCACCTGACCGACCCGCTTTTGGGCCCCCACCTGCCGCCACTCGTAGCGAACCATGAACAGCCCGGACCTTGGCGCTGCCCGTTTTAATATGCTGCTGAACCAGGTGCGTGCCTGGGACGTGGCTGATGAGCGGGTGCTTGAATTGTTGTCGCAAATGCCGCGCGAGGCCTTCGTGCCGGCGGCTTACCGCAACATTGCTTATGCGGACCTGATGGTGCCGATTGGCCACGGGCAGGTGATGCTGCAACCCAAGCTTGAAGGCCGCTTTCTGCAGGCCCTGGCGCTCAAAGCGTCGGACGTGGTGCTGGAGGTTGGTGCGGGTAGCGGCTATATGGCTGCGCTGATGTCCCGGTTGGCCGCTTTTGTGACCACGGTCGATGTGATCCCGGAGCTGGCCGAATACGCGGCCTTGCGCCTGGCAGAGCAGGGTATGCGCAATGTGCGGGTGGAAACCGGTAACGCCGCCGACGGCTGGCCCGATCACGGACCCTACGATGCCATCATGATCAGTGGCGCTCTGGCACAGCTGCCGCAAAGTTTTCTGAACAGCCTCAAGCCAGGCGGCCGGCTGGTGGTTGTACGCGGGTGTCGACCGGCCATGCAGGCGATGCTGATCACGCGCCGCGGCGAGGCCGACTGGCATCACGAAGCCCTGTTCGAGACCGACGCCCCGACCTTGCTGCACACGCGCGCGCCCGCGACCTTCGAGTTCTAGGCGGTTTCGTGCGCGAAATGGCGGTTCAGGAGCTGGCCACGATGCTGGACGGTGGCGCGACCGGTGACTGGCAGATTATCGACGTGCGCGAGCCCTGGGAGCACGCCATCTGCCGTTTGCCGGGTGCCCGTTTGGTGCCAATGGACAGCCTGCCGCAGCGGCTTGCCGAACTGGACCCGGGCTGCCCAACCGTGGTGGTGTGCCACCATGGCGTACGCAGCTACCAGGTGGCATTGTGGCTGGAGCGCAGTGGCTTCACCGATGTGGTCAACCTTAGCGGTGGTATCGATGCCTGGGCCAAAGATGTCGATCCGAGCATGGACAGCTATTGAGGGCCAGCCGCACCGTGGACCCTGAGACACTACCCTGCATTACCTATAAATTTCGGAAATCCAGAATGAAAAGACACGTTCTTTTGGTCGGTTTAGCAAGTGCCTTGTTGACTGTGCCCGTGGCGGCCGAGGATTTGTTGGCGGTCTATCGCCAGGCGTTGCAGAACGACGCCCAGTTGCAGGCCGCCGCCGCGGCCCGCGACGCGGCGCGGGAACTCAAGCCGCAGGCTCTGTCGTTTGTGTTGCCCAATGTGCAGAGCAGCGCCCAGACCTCGAAAAATACCCTGCGTACCGATTCTTTCGGGGCCTTTCCGCCGGGCGGCACGGCCGATTTCAATGCTCACAGTTGGCAGGTGCAGGCGGTACAGCCTTTGTTCAACTGGCAGCTGATCGCCGGTCTGGGTCAGGCCGATGCCCTGGTGCGGCAAGCGGACAACCAGTACAGCTTTGCCGAACAGGAACTGATGCTGCGCACCTCGAGCCGCTACTTCGGGGTGTTGTCAGCGGCCGACAACCTGCGTTTTGTGGAGTCCGAGAAAGCCGCTATCGGTCGGCAGCTGGAACAGGCCAAGCAGCGGTTCGAGGTGGGTCTGATCGCGATTACCGATATTCACGAGGCACAAGCCCGCTACGACCTCACGGTCGCGCAGGAAATCGAGGCGCGCAACGAACTGACCAATGCCATGGAGGCGCTGCGCGAGGTCACCGGCACGGGTTATGAAACCCTCACGCCCTTGACTCACAGCCTGCCGCTGGAGCCACCCGCAGGCGAGAGCGCCGAAATCTGGGTGACGCAGGCTCTGGATCAGAATCCGCTGGTAGCTGCCGCCAGTGAGGCGACGACCGCGGCAAAAAAAGAGGTGGAGCGGCTGCGCGCCGGCCACTTCCCCACCCTGGATGCCACGGCGACTTACCTGAATTCCAGCGCCGCGGCCAGCCGTTTCGGTGCCGGTAGCGATGGCGAAGACACCATCTATGGCTTACAGATGAAGCTGCCGCTGTTCGAGGGTGGACGCACCAGTTCCCAGGTTCGCCAGGCGCAGCAGCAATACCGTCAGGCGCAGCAGCGTATGGAGCAGCAGCGCCGTGCCACGTCGCGCGAGACGCGTGACGCGTACCTCGGGGTGGCGGCGGCGATCAGCCGGGTGCGGGCGCTCACCCAGGCGCAGGTGTCCAATGAGAGTGCACTCGAAGCAACCGAGCTCGGTTACCGGGTCGGCACACGGACCTCGGTGGATGTGCTCGATGCCGAGCGCGAGTTGTACCGGGCCAAACGCAATCTGGCGACGGCGCGTTACGACTATGTGTTGAACGGGTTGCGCCTGGAGCAGGCGTCCGGGCAGTTGAGCGAGGAAGATCTCGCCCGCGTCAACGGCTGGCTGGATGAAGCCGCGGCCGGCGCGCCGCCGCCAGTCGCGCCCTGATATCCGACTGCAACGGGTTATGCGCGCGGGGTGACGGCCGCTTGCCTCATCCTGGCGGGGTTTCCAGATACGGCGCAATGAGCGCCAGGGTTCTGGCGGTGGCGCCGCGGTGCTGTGTTACCAGGGCCTGTGCCGCCTCGCCCATGCGCGCTCTGCGCGGCGCGTCGGCCATCAGGGTCGTGAGCTGTAAGGCGAGATTCGGTGCGTCCACGACCTGCAGGCCAGCGCCCGCGGCGAGGGTGATGTCCCGTAGCTCGGCAAAATTGTGCATATGCGGGCCGAACAGCGTGGGCTTCCCAAGCTGGGCGGGCTCGATCAGGTTGTGACCGCCCCGCGCAACCAGGCTGCCGCCGACAAATACCAGATCGGCGGCGGCCATCAGAGACGGCAGTTCGCCCATGCTGTCGGCTAGGTAGACATCGCACCAGGTGTCGTCATCCGCGCTGCGCAGGGAGGTG
>NZ_JBFIII010000138.1 GCF_041601295.1 Immundisolibacter sp. | reverse complement strand
GGGCGGGCTGACGCCCGCCGCCTACGCCAAACAGATGGCCGAGATCGGCTACCCTAACCCCGGACTCTAAACGGCCCCGCTACTGAAAGCGGGGGGACGTCGGCGCAGCACCTCATCCACGTAAACGGGTGGAAGCTAACAACTCTGACCCCTTACCCACCTTGACCCCCTCAGGCGGATATTGTGGTCATTCCCTTCGACATGGACGGGCGCAGACCGACGATGAACGTCACCCCTCCCATGGCGCTAGCTGCATGCGCGCAAGATCGCGCGCGCCGTGGGCGACGGTGACGATGTGGATCGTAGTGGACTGGACCACGTAAATGATGCGATAGGGCTGAACGAGCAACTCACGCACGTCCTCGCGCTCAGCCTCTGGCACAAGCCGTCCGATTTTCGGATGATCGACGAGTTTATCGACCGCCCTTAATATCCGTGCCACGAACTGCCGCGCATAGTATGGCGAGTCTTGCGCGATATACGACCGCAAGTCCCGTACATCGGTCCGGGCACGCTCGGCCCACCTAATCGGCATGGCCGAGCAGCTCGGCTTTTACGTCCTCATGCGCGTGAGTGCGGCCGGCTGCAATATCGGCCAGGCCTGCGTCGATCTTTTGCTTTACGTAGAACTCATACATGATGTCGTCCCAGGTGACTTGGTCGGGCAGTTGCTCGATCAGTTGCCGGGCAGCATCTTTTACGCTGGCCATGAATCACTCCGTATCTTCATCTTCGATGCGTCCTGTCACCTTGCGTCACCGCACCGGGACCTACCGAGCCTTCCCCGATGCCTGACCTGGATTCTAACCCCCCGGCACTGGTCTTGTGGTCATGATCGACGCCCCCCAAGATTGAGCAGTGGTAGCGTTTAGAGTCTGATCCCATGACGCGAGGAGATCAGCCGTGAAGAGGCGTTTCTCGGAAGAGCAAATTATTGGCTTTTTGCAGGAAGCCGAGGCCCGGCTGCCCGTGAAAGAGACGTGCCGACGCCACGGCTTTTCGGAAGCCAGCTATTACCTCTAGCGCAGCGAGTTCAGCGGCTTGGAGGTCGCGGACGCCAAGCGTCTGAACGGGCTGCTGGATCGCCTGGTGTGGCAGTGCTGCCTACCCAAGATCATCCGTACTGACAACGGCAAAAAGTTCGAAGGGGCCAGGCTCGGATATTTCCGAACAACCTAGGGAACCGCTGATTTATTCAGCGGCTCCCGCAGCGCAGGGATGCGCTGCCAAAATCTGTGGCTGTAAGTCACTGATTTTGTGAGTCATCGGAAAACCACGCTTTTCCGATGACGGGCGCTGACAAATCCAGGGCGGATTTATTCAGCGCTTCCCTAGAGGTCAAGCCCTACAGTTCAATATCACTCCTCTATTGCTCCCAAGGCTTATGGGCGACGTCGGGTTAGTCGCACCTACCTGCGCAGCCGCACTGCGAAAGGGCGTTTCCGTCCTTGCTTGATACAGGACGATGCCGATTTGCTACGGAAGCGCTGGATAGATCTGCGGTTCTCCAGTCTGCCCGCGGCACCTCGAACTGAATCGGCTGCGCGCCAGCCGGTGGTGTGTTTGGGCAAATACCGCTGGTTATGCCCTGCCCACAAAACCGGGACGGTAAGCTATCTTGGCAACCGCCCAAGCACAGTCTGGAGTCATGACCATGAAAGCCATCTGGAACGGACAGGTTATTGCCGAGTCGTCGGACACGGTCGTGGTCGAAGGCAATCATTATTTCCCGCCCGAATCGGTCAACCGCGCGCTGCTGGAGGATAGCCCCACCACGTCGGTGTGTCCGTGGAAGGGTACGGCCAGCTACTACTCCTTACTGGTCAACGGCGCGCGTAATGGTGACGCGGCCTGGTATTACCCGCAGCCCAAGACGGCGGCCGAACAGATCAAGGACCGGGTCGCCTTCTGGCGGGGCGTGGAAGTCACGGAGTCCTAGTCCGCCGCCCGGTAGCGGCGAACGTGGTCCACCGACATTACTGGTTCCTCCAGGTTTGGCGGCACCCGGCGCTCAAGCACGCCGGTGCTCGCACCGTTAACCGTGCAAGGCATTCTCCAGGGCGTAAGTTCCAAACCATGAGCGGCTTTTCAGGCGATGGCGGTCGGCGTCGAGTCACCGGCTGCTTCGCAGTACAGTACGCCCCGGCGCGTATGGCATATCAGCATCGCGCCCGCCCGTGCAGGAGCGGCGTCCCGTGGGAGTAAAAAAATGGCCATAAAGGACAGCGGCCCGCAATCCGAGCTGGCGGAGGCTTTGTTTTCGCTGCGGCGCTTGTTCGTGACCACGGGCGGGTTCAGTTTCATCATCAATATGCTGCTGCTGGTGCCTGCGATTTACATGTTGCAGATCTATGACCGGGTGCTGAGCAGCCGTAGTGAATCAACCTTGCTGATGCTGACGGTGGTGGTGCTGGGGTTGTATGCGCTGATGGCAGGTCTGGAGTGGGTGCGGTCGCAGCTGCTGGTGCGGGCCGGCTCGCTGTTCGACGCCCGGATGAATGCGCGGGTGTTCACCGCTTCGTTCGAGGCCAACCTGCGCCGGGTAGGCGCCAGCCCGAGCCAGTCGCTCAATGACCTGACGCATGTCAGGCAGTTCTTTACCGGCAGCGGTGCGTTCGCGTTTTTCGATGCGCCGTGGTTTCCCATTTATCTGGCGGTTATTTTCCTGTTGCATCCGTGGCTTGGATTGCTGGCAACGATAGGCGCGGCGCTGCTGATCATCCTTGCCCTGATAAACGAATGGGTAACCCGTGGGCCACTGTCGCAGGCCAACGCCGCCTCGATTCGCGCGTCCAACTACGCCGCCAACAACCTGCGTAACGCCGAAGTGATCGAGGCGATGGGCATGCTGCTGCGGGTGCGGGCACGCTGGCACGTCAAGCACCAGGAAGTACTTGCCCTGCAGGCGCTGGCCAGCGAACGCGCCAGCCAGGTGACGGCGGTCAGCAAATTTATCCGCATCAGCTTGCAGTCGCTGATTCTGGGCCTGGGCGCCTTGCTGGCGGTGCAGGGCCATGTGTCGGCTGGCGCCATGATTGCCGCTTCCATCCTGATGGGCCGGGCGCTGGCCCCGGTCGAACAGCTGATTTCGTCCTGGAAACACCTGATCTCGGCCCGCACGGCCTATCAGCGACTGAACGCCTTGCTGGGCGAGTATCCGCAACGCGAGCAACGCATGGCACTGCCCGCGCCCAAGGGGCAGCTTGCGGTCGAGGGCGTGGTGGCAACCGCCCCGGGAGGCCGGACGCCAATCATCAAGGGCGTGTCGTTCGCCATCCAGCCGGGCAGCATTCTGGGCATCGTGGGCCCGAGCGCGTCGGGCAAATCAACCCTGGCCCGCCTGCTGGTCGGCGTGTGGCCGACCACCTCCGGCACGGTGCGTCTGGACGGCGCCGATATCTTTCGTTGGGACAAGGAACAGCTGGGCGGCCACATCGGTTACCTGCCTCAGGACGTCGAGCTGTTCGAAGGCACCATCGCCGAGAATATTTCCCGATTCGGCGATCCGGAGCCGGACAAGGTCATCGAAGCCGCCCGACAAGCCGGCGTCCACGACATGATTCTGGGTTTTCCGGATGGCTACGACACGTCCATCGGCATTGGCGGCAGCTTTCTTTCCGGTGGCCAACGGCAACGCATTGCACTGGCCCGCGCACTGTACGGCCAACCCGCCGTGATCGTGCTGGACGAGCCGAACTCCAACCTCGACGACGCCGGCGAAGCAGCGCTGGTTCAGGCGGTAGTGGCACAGAAAGAAGCCGGCAGGACGGTGATCGTCATCACCCATCGCACCAGCATCCTGGCGGCGGTGGATTTGTTGATGCTGTTGCGAGACGGTACCGTGCAGCTGTTTGGCCCACGGCAACAGGTTCTGGCGACACTTTCGCAGGCTGCCCAGGAAAAGAAGGCGGCCATCGCCAGTCAAAGCTAGCGGCGCGACGGGGCAGCCGTACGCTGGCCGCCTCATTGCGCCGAAGCGCCACACAGGTCAAGGCAAGCGGATGAACACGATTGGCAAATGGCTGACAGACAAGCTGGGCACCCTCAAGGAACCCGCCGCCGAATCGAGCCTGTCGCAGGCACAGGTAGATATCGTCTTGGCCGACGTCAACAATCCGGCCCGCTCCGTGCGCCGTGGTGTGTGGCTGTTGATGCTGGGGCTGCTGGCATTTTTTCTGTGGGCGCTGTTTGCGCCACTGGACGAAGGCGTGCCGGCCTCGGGCATTGTGTCTGTGGATACCAAACGCAAGGTAGTGCAGCACCTGACCGGCGGCATCGTCAGCGCCATTCAGGTTCGTGAAGCGGAAAAAGTAGCCGCCGGGCAGATTCTGTTGCGCCTGGACTCGACCCTGGCCAGCACCACCCATCAAGCCCTGCGGCAGCAATATCTGTCTCTGAGAACCCAACAGAACCGGCTGGAAGCGGAGCAGACGGGCGCGAACCGGATTGTTTTTCATCCCAATGTCATCGCCGCTGCCGATGCCGACCCCCAGGTGCGCGAGAAAACACGGCTTCAGGAACAGCTGTTCGAGACCCGCCGCAGAGCCCTGCAGGGCGACATCGACATCCTGACTCAGAACAGCACCGCCATCAGGGACGCGATTCGCGGTTTGCGCGCCCAGCTGGCCGCCAAGAAAGCCCAACTGAAGCTGGTGGAAGAGAAGCTCAAGTGGACTGGCGATCTGGCCCGCGAGGGCTATCTGCCACGCAACCGCTGGCTGGAGGAGCAAGGCGTCGCCGCCGAACTGAGCGGCGCGGTCAGCGGCCTGGCCGCCAACGTCAGCACCGCGCAGAGCAATCTTGCGGAAACCGAGCTGCGCATGACCCAGCGACGCCAGGAGTATCAGCGCGAAGTGGAGCAGCTGCTGGCCGACACGACCCGCGAGGTCGAGGTGCTTGAACAACACGAACGCATGGCCGCCGAGGATCTGGCGCGCACCATCATCCGTGCGCCGGTCGATGGATTTGTGGTGAATCTGGCGGTGACCACGGTAGGCGGCGTCATTCCCGCCGGTGCCCGGTTGCTGGACATCGTGCCGCTGGACGAGCCGATTATTGTCGAGGCGCGTATTGCGCCCCAGATGATCGACCGGGTGCATGCCGGGCTTGCCGTCAACGTGCGCAGCCCCGCCTTCATTGATGACCCGAACCTGATGCTCGATGGCAACGTAACGTCGGTTTCTGCCGATCTGGTGGTGGAACAGAATGACGTGCCCCGCCACTATCTGGCGCGGGTCGCCATCACTCCCGAGGGCATGAAGACGCTCGGCGCAAGAGTGTTGCAACCGGGCATGCCGGTGGAGATCGTCATCAAGACGGGCGAGCGCACCTTCATGCAGTACTTGATGCGTCCGGTGGTGCGGCGCCTGTCCAACGCTTTCAAGGAAGCCTGATGCGCAAAGCTCCACTGCTTGCTGTGTGCGTGCTGTCGCTGGGCACGCCGACGGTCGGCGCGATCGATCTTCTGGACACGTATCTGGCGGCCCTGGGCAATGACTCGACCTATCTGGCGGCCCGCTCCGCTCTGC
>NZ_JBFIII010000137.1 GCF_041601295.1 Immundisolibacter sp. | reverse complement strand
GGCTGGAACGTGCTGGTCGGCGGCGGCATGGGCATGACCCACGGCGAGAAGGCGACCTTCCCGCGCCTGGCGGACCTGATCGGTTTCTGCACGCCCGAGCAGGCCATTGCCGTGGCCGAGCAGGTGGTGTGCGTCCAGCGCGACTTCGGCGACCGCAGCAATCGTCGCCACGCGCGCCTGAAGTACACCATCGACGACCGTGGCGTGGACTGGTTCAAGGCCGAATTGGAAAGCCGCCTTGGTTTCGCGTTGGCGCCGGCGCGGCCGTTCGCCTTCGACCACAACACCGACGCGTTTGGCTGGCAGGGCGGTCCCGACGGCCAGTCGCACTACACGCTGGTCGTCGAGAACGGTCGCATCGCGGATCGCGGATCGCGGCGCCTGCGCTCGGGCCTGCGCGAAATCGCCGCCAGTCACGATGGCCTGTTCGCGTTGACCAACAACCAGAACGTGACCATTGCCGGTGTCAGCGCCGCACGGCGGCCGCGCATCGAGGCCTTGATTGCCGAATACGGCCTGGAGCGCGAGGTGTCGCTGCTGCGGCGCAACGCCATGGCCTGCGTGGCGTTCCCGACCTGCGCTCTGGCCATGGCCGAGAGTGAGCGCTACCTGCCGGACCTGATCAGCCGACTGGATCAGGTGGTGGACGCGTGCGGCCTGGCGGATACACCGATCACGATGCGCATGACCGGTTGCCCCAACGGCTGCGCGCGGCCGTACATCGCCGAAATCGGCCTGGTTGGCAAGGCGCCGGGCAAGTACAACCTGTACCTGGGGGCGGGCTTTCACGGCCAGCGCCTGAGCAAGCTGTATCGCGAGAACATCGGCGAGGATGCCATCATCGAGGCGTTGACGCCGCTGCTGGAACGCTACGCCGCGGAGCGTGAATCAGGAGAGCATTTCGGTGACTTTCTGGTGCGCGTCGGCGTGGTGGTTGCGGTGGCCGCCGGGCGGCAGTTTCACGATTGAGCAAGGCCTCCCTCGGCTGGCCCCTCGTGGCCGAGTTCGATTAGGCTTCGGGAGCCGTGCAGATGCTCATGGAATCGAGCGTTGGCATGGTTGGATTGGCCTTTCCTGAGCTTGCAGGCCGGCTGCCAACAACGGTCCCGGAGCGATATGCCCCGGGCGGTTTAATTTAGAGGGAAACGCCCAGATGGGCTTTGAAGCAGTCCTGGCCCTTGCCGTGGTGGTCGGCATTTTTCTTCTGCTGCTGGTCACCCGTTGGCCGGTGGAGGCGGTATTTCTGGGGGGTGTCGTGGTCCTGGTCGGCGCGGGCGTGCTGCCGATCGACCGCGCGTTCGCTGGGTTTGCCAACCTTGGCCTGGTTACCGTCGCCCTGCTGTACGTGGTGGCCGGAGGTGTCCAGGAGACGGGCGCGATCGATTGGCTGGGCCGTGCCTTGCTCGGGACGCCACGGGGCGAACGGCGTGCACTTGCCACGGTCGCGGTGCCTGCCGCGGCGCTGAGCGCCTTCATGAACAACACGCCGCTGATGGCGCTGCTGATTCCCCTGGTCAAGGACTGGTGCCGGCGCATTGGCATTTCGCCCTCCAAGCTGCTATTGCCACTGAACCATGCGGCGCTGCTCGGTGGCACCTGCGTGCTGATTGGTACCAGCACCAATCTGGTGGCTAACAGCCTGTTGATGGCCTCCGGCCAGCCGGGTCTTGGCATGTTCGAACTGACGCCGGTTGGGCTGCCGGTGGCAATCGCAGGTCTTGCCTATCTGTTGCTGCTGGGTCCGCGTCTGTTGCCGGAGCGGGTGTCAGTTGCGGCGGATAGTGCGGCCGTGCGGGAGTACCTGACCGACATGCTGGTGGAGGCAGGCGGTCCGCTGGTTGGCAAAACCATCGCCCAGGCCGGTTTGCGTAGCCTGGGTGGTCTGTACTTGCTGGAGATTGATCGGGGCGGCCGGGTGCTGGCGGCGGTTGGCCCGGATGAGCCGTTGCTGGCCGACGACCGTCTGGTGTTCGTTGGCGCCATCGACTCGGTGGTGGAGCTGCACCGCATCCGCGGCCTGGCGCCGGCTACAGCACAAATCGTCCGTCTCGATGGTCCGCGCAGCCAGCGCCAGCTGGTCGAGGCGGTGGTCGGCCCCCATTGTCCAATAGCCGGCAAAAGTGTGCGCGAAGGTCGGTTCCGCAATCGTTACGACGCGGCCATCATTGCGGTTTCGCGCAGCGGCGAGCGACTGCGGAGCAAGATCGGCGACATCGTGCTGCGTTCCGGCGACACCCTGCTGCTGGAAGCCAGGCCGTCGTTTCTGGAGCGCTTCCGGCGGGCGCCCGATTTTCTGCTGGTCAGTGCCATCGATGGGGCCACGCCGCGGCGGCATGATCGGGCGCCATTGGCGCTGGCGATCCTCGCCGGGGTGGTTTTGAGCGCTGGATTCGGGCTGCTCGATATCGCCTCCGCGGCCTTGTTCGGCGCGGTGGCTGTGGTGCTGACCGGTTGCATAGGATTTGATGCTGCGCGGCGCAGTCTGGACACCTCGGTGCTGCTGACCATCGGCGCCGCCATTGGGGTTAGTGCCGCGCTTGAGGCTACCGGCGCGGCCAGTGGCCTGGCAGGTGGCCTGCTCGCGGCCCTGGGCAGCGAGCCCTGGCAGGTACTTGTAGCCATCTACTTCAGTACTCTGGTGCTGACCCAGCTGATCACCAATAACGCCGCGGTGGCCCTGATGATTCCGCTGGCCCTGGCCTTGGCGCACGATCTTGGTATGGCGCCGCTGCCGCTGGCCCTGTCGGTGATCATGGCGGCATCTGCGAGCTATGCGACGCCGTTTGGCTATCAGACCAATCTGATGGTGTACGGTCCGGGTGGGTACCGTTTCTCCGATTACCTACGCTTGGGTCTGCCGCTGCATGTCATCACGGCGACGGTAGCGCTGGCCCTGCTGATCCCGATGCTGGCGGACTGACCAAGCGGGGCCCCGCCGGGTGGCGCTGTTGCCTACAGACCGACGTCCGGTATGGGTGGGGTTGGCGTCGCCAGTGCTTCATCTTCCGCGGCCGGCCGGGCTGGGCCATGGAGCCCGCACTCGCGCACAGCGTCGTGTTCCCACCACCAACGCCCGGCGCGGGGTTCTTCCCCAACCGTGATGGCGCGGCTGCACGGTGCACAACCGATACTCGGATAGCCCTCGTCGTGGAGTGAACTGTAGGGAATTTCGTTGATTCGAATGAAGGCCCACACATCGTCGTGGGTCCACTCCGCCAGCGGGTTGAACTTCAGGATTCCGCGCTGCTCGTCCCACTCGCGTTCTGGCAAGACGGCGCGATCATGGCCTTGCTGACGGCGTCGTCCAGTGATCCAGGCGAGTTTGCCGACCAGCGCCCGGCCGAGCGGCTCAACTTTCCGGATGCCGCAGCAGGCATGGCGCAGTTCGACGCTATTGTAAAAAGCGTTCACACCATGCTCTTGCGTGAAATCGCCAAGTACCTGCGGATCCGGAAAATACCAATCGATGCGCAGCCCGTAGCGCTGGCGCAGTGCTTCGGCGACGGCAAAGGTCGGCTCCGGCAGGCGTCCGGTGTCCAGGCTGGCGGTTTTGATTTCCAGCGCGTGTCGTGAAATAAGGTGGCTGAGCACAACCCCCTCGGCCCCGAAACTGTTGGTGTGTACCGCTGGGCCGTGTGCTTCGGCTGCCTTCAGGATGGTGACGGCGTGGTCGATCTTGTCTGAGGGAGACATGGACAGTTTCAACGTAGAGGTGGCGCAGGCTTGTATGGTACGGGCGCCGTATATAGCTGAGAATTATTAATTTCTTATATTTTTATTCCAAAAATTACAGATAGTGGTCACTTGCCGTGGCGGATCGATGGCGATCTTTGGGGCCGCCCCTCATTCAGGGGCCAGCAAGGCCATGATTTCGTCTTTCTGGCGTTGCGCGTCGGCGTGGCCCAGGTTCATCAGCGCCTGACAGAAAGTCCCGTCGAACAGCAGGTAGCTGGGCAAGGGACTCAAGTCGCCAAAGGCACCTATACCCCGGAAAAGGCGTCGCACCGGCGCCGGAAATCGATCAGCGTGCAGGGTGGCCAGTTGGCGCAGGTCCTGGCTGGGCTTCACCAGGCAGGTATCGATCTGGTGCCACGGTTGATCGTGCGATGCCGCCGGATCGGCGCCGGCATAGCGCGCCAACTCGTTGAGCCGTTGCACCCGTTCCAGGTTGCTGCCGGTGCCGTCCATGAACAAGGAATCGAGTACATAGCCGGCGATTTTCCCGAGTTGAGGATAGGGCGGCGGCTGCGGCAGCGGCGCCGACTCGGAATTGCGAGTAGCGATGACCAGCAGGCGTCGAGCGCCCAGATTGATGGCGGGGCTCAGGGGGGTGTGGTCGCGCATCGAACCATCGCCGTACCAGTCGTCGCCAAGCCGCACCGCCTCGAACAGCAGCGGAATGGCCACCGACGCCATGACGTGATCCAGGCTGAGCCGGGTTGGCCGGCTCTGTACCCGTTCGCGGCGCCAGGCAGCCACCTGGGACGCGGACTGATAGAAGGTAACCGCGCGCCCGCTGCCATAGCCGGAGGCGGTGATGGCCACCCCCTCCAGTACGCCCCGGCGAATCTGCATATCGATGCGCGCGAAATTCACATGCCGCTCCAGCAGGTCGCGCAGCGGTTGGTAGTCAAGCAGCGCCCGCGGGTTATTCCGGCCCAGGCCACCACGCAATAGCGCCCATACCCAGCGCAAGGCTCGACCATACAAAGCCCGCCGCTCGCAGTGAAAAATATGACCTACTTCCAGCGTGCGCCAGACGCTGGCGAGCTGCTCCACGCCACGTCCAAAGCTACCGGCATGCGCGGCCAGCACGCTGGCGTTGATGGCGCCTGCCGAGGTCCCGGTAATGACGGCAAAGGGTGATTGTCGTGGTCGCTGCAGCCAGCTGTTGATGGCCAGCAGGACGCCCACCTGATAAGCCGTGCGCGCACCGCCCCCGGTAAGGACCAGGCCCAGGTTTGGGGCAGGAGGTCGCTGGGGCATCAGGTGCGGGCCAACCGGGTCAGCCAGGCTTCGAGCAGGCGCTGCGCGGGCGCGAAGTGGTGGTCCAAGGCGCACATCTCGGCCGCCGATTGCACGCCGGGACGGGGTTTCAGGCGTGCTCCGAAGGCGTCGGCGAGCGCCGCCAGGCCGGCGGCGTCCATCTCCGGGTGAAACTGCAGCGCCAGTACTCGGTCGCCATACACGAAGCCCTGCTGCTGGAACAGCGCGCTACGGGCAAGCCGCACCGCGCCGGCCGGAAGGTCGAAGGTGTCACCGTGCCAATGGAACACGGTCAGTGGTTCGGGTAAGTCATCGCCAAACGGGCTGTGTGTTGCTTCCGGAACCGCTTCTACCGGAAACCAGCCGATTTCCTTGTGACCTGACGCGTAGACTCTGGCGCCGAGCGCGGCGGCCATCAACTGTGCTCCCAGACAGATGCCGAGTACCCGTTTGCCGGTCCTGATTGCCACCCTGATCAGATCGATTTCGGCGCTCAGGAACGGGTGCAGATCGGACTCGTAGGCGCCCATCGGCCCACCCATGATGATCAGCCAGTCAAAGTCCTGCGGCGGCGGC
>NZ_JBFIII010000136.1 GCF_041601295.1 Immundisolibacter sp. | reverse complement strand
GTCAGCTGGCGGCGATCTGGTCCGAGGTGCTGGGGATCGAGCGGATTGGCCGGCACGACAACTTCTTTGACCTGGGCGGGCACTCGCTGCTGGCGGTGCGGGTGATCGGCGAGATCCTGACCCGGCTGGGCACGCAGCTGCAGCTGGCCGATTTGTTTGAGACGCCTACCGTGGAGGGCTTGGTGGCCGCGCTCCAGGCGTCCGGCGCCCGTGACAGCGCAAACCTGCCCGCGATTGTGCGGTCCGGTCAGGTCGGCCAGCGGCAGCTCTCGTTCGCCCAGGAGCGGCTGTGGTTCATGCATGAGCTGGCGGGACACAGCCCCGACAGCCTGGCGGACATTGCTTACAACATGAGTGGCGCGGTGAGCCTGCACGGGCCGCTGTCGACCCTGGCACTGGCACAGGCGTTCGAGAGCATCGCCGCCCGCCATGAAATTCTGCGCAGTGCGTTTGCGTTCTATGGCAATGAGTGGGTACAGACGCTGGCCGCGCCGAAGGCATGGCTTTTGCCGCTGGTTGATCTGAGTGCATTACCTGCCGAAGACCGCGAAGCGGAAGTGGCACGCTGGAAGCGCGTGGAGGCCACTCGGTCGTTCGATCTGGTGCGTCGCGCCGATCGCGTGTCCCGGCGCACGCAACTGCTGCGCACGCGCCTGCTGCGCCTGGGTCGCAATGAGCATCTGCTGATCGTCACCATGCACCACATCGTGGCCGATTTGTGGTCCCTGGAGGTCCTCGTCAACGATCTGCGGGTGGCCTATGCAGCTGCCCTTGCCGGGCATCCCCCAAGTTTTCCGGCCTTGCCTGTCCAGTACTCGGACTATGCACTGTGGCAGCGGCAAAGCGTCGCCAGCACCGCCTATCAGAAACAGCTGAGCTACTGGCAGCAGCGCCTGAAGGCGGTCGAACGCCTGGAGGTGCCGACGGATTTTCCGCCTCCAGCCGTGCGCTCGTTCGCAGGCGCGGTCGTGCCGCTGCGTATTGGCACAACCACGCAGACCCGGTTGCGAGCCCTGGCGACGCGCCACAAGGCCTCGCTTTTCATGGTGCTGCTGGCGGGACTCAAGCTGCTGTTCCACCGCTACAGCGGTCAGACCGACATTGTGGTCGGCACCACGGTCGCCAATCGCAATCGCCCCGAGCTGGCGCCATTGATCGGGTTTTTCGTCAACACACTGGCCATCCGTACCGATCTGGGCGGCGATCCCAGTTTCGCTGAACTGCTCAAGCGGCTGCGTGATGGTGTGCTGACCGCCCAGACCAACCAGGACGTGCCATTCGAACATCTGGTGGCGGAACTGCAACTGCCGCACGACATGAGCTCGTCGCCGCTGTTTCAGGTGCTTTTCTTGCTGCAGGACGAGCGCCGTGCAACGCCGATGACCTTGAACGATGACCTGAGTTTATCGTTCGAACCCATTGCCACCGGTACGGCCAAGTTTGATTTGCAGTTCACCCTGCGCGATACGGCGGACGGCATCGAGGGCGAAGTGGAGTTTGCCACCGACCTGTTTCAGGCCCCCGGCGCGGGCACCAGCGGTGCCACGCTGATCGAACGCCTGGTCGGTCATTATCTGCACTTGCTGGAACAGGCTGCTGAGCAGCCGGAAAACCCCTTATCCGGGTATGCGCTGCTGCCGGCGGCCGAGCGTGACTGGCTGATCCACGGTCTTAACGATACCCGCGTCGAGTACTCGAGCGCGCTGCTGGTACACGAATTGATCGGCGCCCAGGCGGTTCGCCGGCCCGACGCGATCGCGCTCAGGTTCGAGCAATCCACGCTCAGCTATGCCGAGCTTGAGCGACGTGCCAATCAGCTGGCCCACCAACTGATCGCCTGGGGAGTTGGTCAGGACGTGCTGGTGGGCGTGTGCATGGAGCGCTCGCTGGAGATGGTGGTGGCGCTGCTTGGGGTCCTCAAGGCCGGCGGGGCTTATATGCCGCTGGATCCGGAGCTGCCGGCCGCACGGTTGGATTTCATGCTGACCGACTCCGCAGTTTCCATTGTGCTGACGCAGGCCCGTTTCAAGCACTTGTTGCAGCGGACTGATGGGAACGTACTGGCCCTGGACGAAAGCAATTTGCAATTTGCGCACCTGCCGGATCGAGCGCCGTCCCGGCGGTGCACGGGTGAGCATCTGTTCAACGTCATCTATACCTCGGGGTCGACGGGCCACCCCAAGGGAGTGATGGTGCGCCATGCCGGCATTTTGAACCGCTTGCAGTGGATGCACGCCGCGTATCCGCTGCGCGCCGATGATCGGGTTGTGCAGAAAACACCGTACAGCTTTGATGTGTCGGTGTGGGAGTTCTTCTGGCCGCTGATGGTTGGTGCGCAGCTGGTGATCGCACGACCCGGCGGGCACCGGGATCCGGATTATCTGCGTGACTTGATCGTGGCCGAGCAGATCACGACGCTGCACTTCGTGCCGTCGATGCTGGCGGTATTTCTGCTCGCGCCAGACATCGAACAGTGCCTGAGTCTGCGTGCCGTGTTCTGTAGCGGTGAGGCTCTGACCAAGGATCAGGTGACGCGCTTCTTCAGCCGCCTCACTGCGCGCCTGCACAACCTGTATGGCCCCACCGAAGCCTCGGTCGACGTCAGTTTCTGGGACTGCAAACGGGACGATCAACGCCCGTCGGTGCCGATTGGCCGGCCGATTGCCAACACCCAGCTGTATGTGCTGGATGAGCGGCTGGAGCCGCTGCCGATGGGGGTGCCGGGCGAGTTGTATATCGGTGGCGTGGGGCTGGCCCGGGGCTACCTGAATCGGCCGCAACTGACCGCCGAGCGGTTTGTGGCCGATCCGTTCCATCCGGACACCGGGGCGCGGCTGTACCGGACCGGGGATCTGGTGCGCCTGGCCCAGGACGGTGCGCTGGAGTATCTGGGGCGTACCGATTTTCAGGTCAAGGTGCGCGGTTTCCGGATCGAGCTGGGCGAGATCGAGGCGGTGTTGCTGTCGGACCCGGGGGTGGCGGCGGCGGTGGTCGTGGCCCGGCCGGACGCCGTCGGCGACACGCAGCTGGTGGCCTACGTTGCCGGGGCCGGGGCGGACTGCGCCAGCCTGCAACAACGCTTGCAGGCCGCATTGCCCGATTACATGCTGCCGCGCAGCATTGAACTATTGGCCGAACTGCCGCTCAGTGCCAACGGCAAGGTCGATCGCAAGGCGTTGCCGGAGCCCGGGTGGCAGCCGGTGGCAAGACCCCCCGTAACACCGTTGACGACCGCGACGGAACTGCGCCTGGCGCGGATATGGGAGCAGCTGCTGGCTTGTGGGGACGTCGGAAAGACGGACAATTTCTTTCTCCTGGGCGGCAACTCATTGAGCGCGGCACGCCTGGTGGCGAGTGCCCGCGAGGCATTTGGCGTCGAACTGCCCCTGCGCGAGGTGTTTCAGCTCGGAACCTTGGAGGAGCTGGCGCGGCTCATTGAGAGCCTGAGCACAAGCGCCGCGCCGCAGCACATGCCGCCGTTGCGCAGCCTGGTCCATGCTGAACGGACAGCGCTTTCCTTCGCCCAGCGTCGTATGTGGATGCTCGATGAGCTCGAGTCCAGCGAGGCAGCCTTCAGCACCGCGCGTGCCTACAACATGTCCGGAGGTGTGCGCATCTCAGGACCGTTGGTGGCGGAACTGCTGGAACAGGCAATGGACGTCGTGGTGGCGCGCCACGAGGTGTTGCGCACCACATTCGAGATCGAGCATGGCGAGATCTGGCAATCAGTGGTGCCGGAGCAGCGGGTACCGGTCGATCTGATTGATCTTCAATCGGATAGCCCGACGCAGCAGCAAGCCGCGCTCGAACAGCTGGCCCGGCAGGAAGCGACGCGGTCTTTTGACCTGGTATTGGGCCGCAAGCGCGTCGGTCGGCGGACCCGGTTGATCCGGCTGCGCCTGGCTCGGCTCACAGCGGACCAGCACATCCTGTTCGTGACCATGCACCACATCATCTCGGACGGCTGGTCGCTGCGTATCCTGGTTGACGAGTTGCTCACCGCCTATGAGGCGCTGCGAGGCGGTCGGGTACCGACCTTGCCGGAACTGCCGGTCCAGTATCGGGATTACGCCGTGTGGCAGCGTGAATGGTTGACCGGTGACCTGCTGGACCAGCAGCTGGCCTATTGGCGCCGCCAGCTGGACGGTGTGGTGCCGGTGGAATTGTGGCCCGACCGGCCGCGCCCGACGCGGCAGTCGTTTGCCGGCCGGCATGTGCGTTTTACCGTGCCTGGGGCGCTTTCGCGGCAACTGCGCGAGCTGTGCCAGCAGCATGGTGTGACTCCCTTCGTCGCGCTGCTGGCAGTGTTCAAGGTGTTTTTGTATCGCCACACCGGGCAGGAAGACCTGTGTGTCGGCACGCCGGTGGCCAATCGGGCCCGTGCGGCGGTGGAGCCGCTGATCGGTTTCTTTGTAAATACCCTGGCATTGCGTAGCCAGATTCCGGCCACCGGATCGTTCGTCGATCTACTGGGTCAGCTTCAGCAGACGGTGCTGGATGGCTTCACCTATCAGGATCTGCCGTTCGAGTATCTGGTTGATCATCTGGATCTGGCGCGTGACCAGAGCCGTAATGCGCTGTTTCAGGTCATGTTTGCGCTGCAGGATGACGTACTCGAACAACGACCGGGCGCCGGGGCATTGCAGGTCGCGCCCTACCTGTTTGAGACCGGTGTTGCCAAGTTCGACCTGACCCTGACCATCACCGAGCGCGAGCACGGTTTCGCCGGGGAGTTCGAGTACAACACCAAGCTGTTCGACGGCGAGCGCATCGAGCGCATGGTGGAGCATTTCGAGCGGTTGCTGGCGGGTGTGTGTGCTAATCCCACGGCGCCGCTGCGGTCGTTAGCACTGCTTTCCGCAGCCGAGTACGCGCAAGTCGTGCATGACTGGAACCGCACGGCCATGCCGGTGCCGAGCACCGGTTCGGTTGCGGATCGGTTCGAGGCCCACGCGCGCCAAACGCCGGGGCGTATCGCGCTGGTCGACGCGGCGGAAACACTGACCTATGCGGAGCTTGATCGCCGTGCCGATTATGTGGCCAGCCTACTGCTGGCCAGGGGCATCGGCGCAGGCGACCTGGTGGGCGTGTGCCTGCGGCGCTCGGCAAGGTTGGTGGTGGCGGAGTTGGCGGCGTTGAAGCTGGGCGCGGCCTATGTGCCACTGGATCCGGACCAGCCGGAGGAGCGGATCGCGGCCATGCTGGCCGACTCAGGTTTGCGCGTTCTGCTGGCGGAAGCAGATCGTCTGGACGTGGCCGCAGGCCTGGACTGCGTCTGCTTGCCGGCAACTGAGCTCGACGGGGAAGTGCCGCCCGGGTCTTCAGCGGCGTGTCAACGTCCTGCGCAAACAGACCATTCGCTGGCCTATGTCATCTATACCTCCGGCTCCACCGGTAAGCCCAAGGGCGTGTGCGTGCCTCACGCGGCCCTGAACAATCTGATCTTCTGGCACCAAACCGTCTATGAGACAGACGGCGAAGACCGCGCAACCCTGCTGACGGGCCCGGGCTTCGATGCCAGTGTTTGGGATATCTGGCCGTACCTGACGGCCGGCGCCAGCCTGCATATTCCCGCGGACGAGGTGCGAATGGACCCGCGTCGCCTGGTCGGTTGGCTGGTAGAGCAGCGGATTACGCGGTCGTTCATGCCCACGCCCCTGGCCG